>JAYQGD010000152.1:0-6518 GCA_038140415.1 Rhodospirillaceae bacterium | reverse complement strand
GCCCACCACCGCGCAGATCATGATCATGTCGCCGGCGTTGAAGGCGAGGGATGTCAGCACGTCTACATCGCCTTTGGAGGTCATCAGCGTGATGCCCAAAAAGGCGCCGAGAATACCTGACGCCTGACGCAGGCTCAGCTTATCCTGAAAGAAGGCCCAGGCGACGAGCGCCGTCATGGTCGGCTGTGTGGCGTTCAGAATACCGCCGTTGGTGGCCGTGGTGAAATTGAGAGACACAGTCGACAGCGTGCTGCCGCCGACGATGAACATGCCCATCATGAAAAAGAACGGCAGACGTTTGCGGATGATCGGGAACTCTTCGCGCAATTTGGGCCAGGCAAAGGGCAGGACCACGAGCGCGCCGCCGAACCAGCGCCAGAATGACATGCCCAGGGGCGGGATGGTCTCGTGAATCCAGCGCACCCAGACAATGCCGGTGGACCAGAAAAACACCACGGCCACCAGCATGGCGTAACCGACCCAGGGCGAGATCGCGGGCTGTGCGGATGTGTCGCTGTTCATGTATTGGAGTCCAGCCGGGAGAGAGCGTCGGCGAAGAAGGCTTCATGCGCCCGGACCGCTTCGTCATTGTTGAAGATCACCGGATGGGCGTTGTTGATGCGGGTCTCAATCTCGCCTCGTCTCTCCGGATCGTTGGCCAACTCGACGGCCAACTTGGCATAGTCCTCATCGGTGTCCGCCAGGCAATCGGTGATGCCCATCTGCCGGTAAAAGCCGGCGGTAATCCGGCCGCGAAGGAAAGGTGAAGGTTGAGTAATTACCGCCTTGCCCACGGCGAAGGCTTCCAAGCTGGAATTGCCGCCGCAAAAGACTATTGAGTCTAAAATGATGTCCGCGTGTTCCATGAGAGACAGATAACGCGCGCCGGGCATTCTGGGAAGAAAAACCAGGCGATCCGCCAAATTTCCGAGCGAGTTATTGAATCGGGCCTTGAGCAGCCGGCTCCAGCTTTCCTGCTGGCCGTCGATCAGGACGATGAGCCCTTTGGCGTCGACCGTCAAAATCCGTTTGAGGATGTCATCGAATGTCGGATGCAGTTTGAACAGGCTTTGCGGACACATATAGAGAGTGGCGTCCGCCGCCAGGCCAAAATCCTCGCGTGTCGTTGAAGCTGGTTTAATCTGGGGCATGGTGTAGCTCGTGCCGATGTCCGGGAAGAGGATCAATTCTTCGGAATAGTGTTCTTTCGCATTATCCGGTTCGAGTAGGCTTGAGGAGATGAAATAGTCGATCTCGGGCAGGCCGGTGGTGACCGGATGCCCCCAGATCACGCATTGGATGGGGGCCAATCGCGCAAAGCCGAGGAAATAGCTCATCGGCTCCATGCCGATATCCGGATAATAGAGAATATCCAATTCCGCCGTCGCTACGGTTTGTTGTGCGGCACTCAAAGACTCAGCCAGTTCTTCAAAGTGATCCGCTGTGTCAGCCAGCGCAGCCAGATCGCTATCCCTATCCCGCGCATAGGGACCCAAATGAAAGACAAAGACCTCAAACCTCTCCCGATCCAGATACTCGATCAGCCGGCGATTCAACTTACCGATGGTATGGCTGCCCAGATGCGCCGAGGCGAAGCCGATCTTGATCCGCCGGTCATTTGGAGGGCGATATCCGACGCAATGGGGCGCGCTGAAGCTCAATGCCGGACAGGCGGCCAGGTAGGCTCGGGCCAACAGTTCCTGAATTTTCCGGTCATCTTCGCCATGATAGACGCTGGCGAAGTTGGTCATGCCGACCTCGTTTGCCGGATCGGAGAGCGAGACAGGCGATTCAATTAGTTTGCGTACTTTCTCCACCAGCCGTTTCCGGTGCCGGGCATACTGTTCAGCGCTTTGGCCGATAAATGGAATAGCTAGGGCGCTCAAAAATCTTGCCGCGCCGATTTCGGGGTGGCGGGTCTCGACATTCTCGAACAAGGTCTGCGCCTGTTCCGTCTCGCCCAGCCGCAACAACGCCCGGCCCAGATTGAGACTGATTACCGGCTGGGCGGGGTCCAGTTCATGAGCCTGTTTGTAAATTTTGGCCGCGTCATCCGTCCGGCCCAGCCTCTGGAGGGCATTGCCCAGGTTGTTCAGGATGTCGGGGTCTTGGGGATGATGCTCATGCGCCTCGGTCAATGCGTCAAAAGCGGCAACCATCCAGCCCCTGTCGATCAGGCACGCGCCCAGGTTGGCGCCGGCGATCAGGTGATCCGGGATCACTTCCAAAACATTACGATAACATCGCTCAGCCTCGGCAAATTCGCCCGCTTGATGATGCGCCAGCGCGCGGGCCAGCCATTCGTCCGACGGGATTTCTGATTGATTGTCGTTAACCATAACCGGGATTTAGCACAGGTTTCCTTAAAGAGCATGAACGGGTTGTTGTGCCGCTTCCCCGCGTGGCGTAATTTTAACGCCAATGCGACCGAAAATGTCCCAGACGGGGAGAACATAAGACGTGGACGGAACCACCGCTGCCGCACCGATTGATCCGAAGAAATCCGCCGATACCAGCCATATCCAAACCGGCATGGACTACAAAGTGCCGAGCCTGGACGGCGACTATGGCCGGGGCGCCCGTGCGCTTAGGCGGATTATTCGTATGGCGTTGGATTATCCCATCCGGTTTCCCGTAGCCATCGTTTCGGTGATTGTTGCGGGAATTTTGCAGCTTTACATCCCCATATTCCTGGGCGACGCGGTGGACAACGCGACCGGCTTGCTCGGCGGTTCCAATGTCAGTGAGGCGGAGGCGCAGGAGGGGCTGAAATGGGCGGCGCTGGTGCTGGTGTCGACCGCCATTGGCCGCGGCGTTTTCACCATGCTGCACAACTATTTCGGTGAATCCATCGGCCAGACCATCGGGTACCGGCTGCGGCTCGCCTATTTTGAAAAACTACAGCGTCTCAGTTTCAGCTATCACGATAGTGTTCACTCCGGTGATCTGATGACCCGGGGTATGCTGGATATCGAAGGCGTCCGCCGTTTTATCGAAACGGGTATTCTGCGCATCATTCTGATGGTCGTGCTGGTTGGCGTCGGCGCGTTTCTCTACATGGGGTCGAACCCGCTGCTCGGATTCCTGAGCCTGTGTTTTGTGCCGTTCGCCTTGTGGCGGGCCGTGGTGTTCCGGCTCCGGGTGCGGGACCTATGGCGCCAGGTGCAGGAACGGCTGTCCACCCTGACCCGGATCATGGAAGAGAATCTGGGCGGCATCCGGGTGGTGCGCTCCTTCGCCGCGCAAGCGTTTGAGATCGCCAAGTACGATGTGACGTCCAAAGTGGCGCTTGATCTGGCGCAGAAGCGGGTGGGCGTGCGCTACACCAATACGTCCCTGATGACCTTCTCTTTCTTTATCGCCATGGGACTGGTGTTGTGGGTTGGCGGCGGCATGGTAATCGACAAAGAAATCACCGTCGGCGAGCTCACTCAGTTTTTGGCCTTTATGACCATTTTGCAGATGCCGATCCGTCAGACCGGCATGGTGATCAACGGCATCGCCCGAGCGTCGGTCTCGGGCGTCAGGCTGTTTGATATTTTGGATATGGAACCGGTGGTGGCCGACAAGCCGGAGGCAAAATCGCTGGAGGTCTCCGGCGGTGTGCTGCGTTTTGACAACGTCGCCTTTGCCTATGACGCGGCCGAGGGCGCGCCGGCGGTCGAGGAAATCACCTTCGAGGTACGGCCCGGCAAGACGTTGGGCATCGTCGGCCCGCCCGGCAGCGGTAAGTCCACCATCGCGCATCTGATTCCCCGCTACTACGATGTTACGGACGGCAGCGTCACCATCGACGGCCAGGATGTGCGGGATGTGACCCTGGAAAGTCTGCGCCAGGCGGTCGGCGTGGTGCAGCAGGATACGTTCCTGTTCACCACCGAGATTTATCACAACGTGGCCTATGGGGAGCCCGATGCCGACTTTGACCAAGTTTCGGGGGCGACCGAGTCGGCGCAGCTTCATGACTATATCGAGACCCTGTCCAAGGCCTACGACACGATGGTCGGCGAGCGCGGCGTCTCGCTGTCCGGCGGCCAGCGCCAGCGTATGTCCATTGCTAGGAGTGTGATGCTGACGCCGAAGATTATGGTGTTTGATGATTCTACCGCCGCCATCGACGCCGGCACGGAGCAGCAGATCCGGATGGCGCTGCGCGACATCACCAAGGACCGGGCGACGATCATCATTTCCCACCGGCTGAGCTCGCTCATGCATACCGACGAAATCCTGTTCCTGGACGCCGGGCGCATCGTCGAGCGGGGCACCCACAAACAGCTCCTGGATCACGGCGGCCGCTACAAGGCGCTGTACGATCTGCAGCTTGGAGATGGGGAGGGCGCCGATGGGTGATTCCGGCCGCGTCATGACCGGCGGCGGCATCACCGCCACCACCAAAGGTGAGGAGATGTTCGGCTCCGCCTTCGACGGGCGGGTGATCAGCCGCTTTATGCAATTCGTGAAGCCGCACCGGATGACCATCATCGTCTCGCTGGTCGCCGTGCTGATTTTCACCCTGACCCAGATCGCCATTCCACTGATCATCCGGGAAGCTATCGACAAGGCGATCATCGATGTGTCGGATGGCACGCGGAAACTGCAGATCACCGTGGCGGTCTTTTTCGCCGTGATTCTCGTGAACTATGTCTCCAACCATTATCAGCTCAATCTGGTGGCCAAGCTGGCGGAGTGCATCCTGACCGAATTGCGCCGTGCCATGTTTGTGCATCTGCAGCGGGTCTCGCTGTCGTTCATGGACCGGACCGAGGTCGGGCGGCTGATGTCCCGGCTGCAGGGCGATGTGAGTTCCATCCAGGAGTTTCTGGAGACCTCGATTTTCGCCATCGGTGATATTGTCTTGCTGATCGGCATTGTGACCGTGCTGCTGTGGCTGGATTGGCAGCTCGGTCTGTTGACCTTGTCCGTGGTGCCGATCCTGTTCGTCATTCGTATCTTTTGGCTGCCGGTGGCCAAGCGGGCTTTTATGCGGGCGCGGGAGACATCCTCCATCGTCAACGGGGCGCTGGCGGAGAACATCAACGGCGTGCGGACCGTACAAGGCCTGACTCGCCAGATGTTCAACTTCGCGGCCTTCCGCGTGAAGGCGGAGGAAAATTACCGCGCGCAATTGCGCTCCACCCAGCTCGCTCAGATCATGGTGCCGACCGTGGACAGTCTCACCGGCGGGGCCATGGCGATTGTCATTATCGTCGGCGGCAACATGGTGCTCCGCGACACGCTCGACCTGGGCGTCATGGTGGCGTTCCTGTTCTATGTGCAGCGCTTCTTCGATCCGATCCGTTCCATCACCATGCAGTACAGCATCATGCAGCGGGCCATGGCGTCCGGGCATCGCATCTTCGAGGTGTTGGACGTGCCGGTGGAGGTCGAGGACAAGCCGGACGCCATCGATCTGCCCGACAATATCGACGGCTCGGTCGAATTCAGGAATGTCACTTTCGGCTATGTGAAAGACCAGCCGGTCCTGAAGAACATCAATTTCAAGATCGAACCCGGCCAGACCATCGCGCTGGTCGGGCCGACAGGCTCGGGCAAGACCTCGACCACGGCGTTGCTGCACCGCTTCTATGACGTCTGGGACGGGCAGGTGCTGATCTCCGGCCATGATATCCGGGACGTAACCCAGGACTCACTGGGACAACAGGTGGCTATGGTCCTGCAGGAGCCTTTCCTGTTCACCGGCACGGTGTTTGAAAACATCCGTTATCATAAGACCGACGCGACCTTGGAGGAGGTGCAGGCCGCCGCCAAGTCCGTGGGCGCGCATGAGTTCATTGAGAATCTCCCTCAGGGCTATCACACGCTGTTGGGCCAGAGAGGCGGCAACCTGTCCATCGGGCAGCGGCAGTTGATCAGTTTCGCCCGCGCCATTGTCGCCGACGCCAAGATCCTGGTGCTGGACGAGGCGACCGCCAATATCGACAGCTTTACCGAGCGGGAGATTCAGCAGGCCCTGGCGGTCACCCTGAAAGGCCGTACCGGTATCGTCATCGCTCACCGGCTGGCGACCGTCAGGGACGCGGATCGCATCTTTGTCCTGCAAAACGGCGAGATCATCGAAGCCGGGAATCATACGGAATTGATCGCCGCAAAGGGCCTGTATCAGCGGCTCTATACGATGAACTTCTCGTCTTTTGATAATCTGCCGGACGAGGTGCTGGCGGACGCGGCGGCCTATCAAGCGGGTCCGACGGTCTATGTGCCGGATGCGTCCCGCGCCGTGGATGTGGTCGGGCAGTTGATCAGCGAGGAACGCCGGGACAAATACGCGGCGGATGTAGCGGCGGACTATGAGACCATCCGCATTGAGCGGGAAGGCCGGGAAGACGATAAGCGCCTGCACACGATTACCGAGGCGCGGAGCCGTTGCCTGAAGCCGGACTGGAACCAAATTCGCCCCCACGCGCCGGAAACCCTCGGCGTCGAGGCGTTCCGCGATTATGACTTGGCCGATCTGCCGGCGCGCATCGACTGGACGCCGTTTTTCCGCAGTTGGGAGC
>JAYQGD010000151.1:0-6554 GCA_038140415.1 Rhodospirillaceae bacterium | reverse complement strand
GGGCCTGGGTGTTCTTCGTGCCGTTTATTCTGATCACCAGCTTTGCGGTGCTGAACCTGTTCATCGGCATTATCGTAGACGCCATGCAGTCCCAAAGCGCGGAAGAGCATCAAGCGCTCCGCGATGAAAATGTGGAGATCATGTCCGAGTCATCGGAAATTCATCAAGAGCTGGGCGCACTTCGCGAGGATGTCAAAACCCTGAAAGCGCTGCTGGAGAGCCGCTCTAGCTGACGTTTTCCTCGCGATTCGGCTCGTCCTTGGCTGCCACGGCGGCAATCTTTTTGCGGAACAACCAACCACGGATGGGTTTTCGAAACCTCGGAAACTCCATGGCGATGATCAGGAACCCGACCGGTATCATCCAAAATCCCAAGATCGGCAAGAACCCGAAAATGCCGCCGACGACAAACAAAAGCCCGACCAGTGTCCTGACACCGGTGCCCAGCCGGCGGGCGGACCAATAGTGTGCCCGGCGGGTAATCGTCAGCAGGGTTTTCTGCCAACCGGCGTGGCCAAAGGGTAGTTTCCCGTTCACTCTTCGGGCAACCCCAATGCCTTGATATCGGCGGCCTCGGGAAACCGGCCATCCGTGTGTTTTGAAAATACGATTTGGCCATCGACGGCTATATCAAAAACGCCCATCCCGCCTTCGAGAACAACGACGTCGGCATCAAATTTCTCAGCGATCAGGTCCCTCACACGGAAGGCTCTGGGGCCATAATTTCAGATGCCACAGTAAGTGATTTCCACTTTCATATCGAATCTCACGTCATATTGGTCATGCCCTGTCTATGAGATACCCCGGCAGGGGCCCGTTGCAACAGAATACGCGCCGGGCGCCCTTGAAAATGCATTGTATCATTGACTCTCCCCGCTATTTCCGATTCTTAGACTGTGATACCTTGTGGATTGGCAGGCTCCCGCGAACTTGGCGCTGCAAAGCCCTGAAATAATTCAAACTGAGATGAATCGACCATTTAAACAGCTCCTGTTTTCCGTCCTAGTATTGGCTGGAATGACCATGGCCGCGGGGAACGGCCTGACACAATCATCTCCGCCTGGCGCCAATCAGATGCGTGAACGTTTGCTCAACGCGGTCCAGGAAAATGACATCGCCACGGTCCGCAACATGCTGTCCACCTCCGCCAGTTGGCTCGCCGCAGAGGATACCGGGGTAAAAGCCGCCGGGCTGGCAGTGGAACGAGGTTTCTTCCAGATTGCCCATTATATTCTCGGGGTTCGGAGTCAAATATTAAACCAGCAGACGGAGGGAAACGGACCGACGCCTCAGGACCGGGATAATCTAAGTCAGGGTAACTCGGTTGCACCCGCACCCCGCCAACCTGTCGGGATTAGTTCTCCCGCCGGCGCACCCGCGCCCCCCGTTGCCGCCCCTACCGCTTCCAATGTCCAGGCGCCGCCGCCGCCGATGCCTGCGCCGGCCAACAATCCGTTCGACCCGAATGCAGCGCCGGCGACTCCACTACCCTCCTCCGGCACGCTCTACACGCCGTCGGCCCGAACCGATGTCATGACCGTGCCCGTATTACCCAACGCGCCACTGCCAATCTCTCCATCAGCCGGACCGACGCCCTTAGAGCAAGCCAGTCAAACCGGGAGCGACAACGAGCCAGGGTTCTTCGGTAAAATCACTGACGGCGTCAAAGGGCTGTTCGGTGGAGATGAGCCGAAAGAAACCGAGCCGCCGCCAAAAAAGCCGGAAGAGCCGAAGGCGGGGGATGATGGCCAGCAATCTGCCGCCATAGAGGAAGAGCCGCCCCGCGCCGCTGCGCCCGACCCCACGCCCGAGTCACAACCCGCCCCCCAAACATCTGAGCCTAGGCAGAACGAAACACCGGAACCGGTGTTAAAAGCCGAAGCGCAGCCGACGGCTCCCGAACCGGCCATTCCCCAAACGCACCCGGAACAGACCGAAATCACCGCGGTTGACGCTGAACCTCAGCGAGAGCCGGAGAAAGCTGCAGAATCTGCTGAAACAAAACCCGAAGAGAAAAAAGAGAAGAGCTTTTTTCAAATCATCAGCGGCTTGATCGACGAACAGCGGGAAAAGGACGAAGCGCTGGCGAAGGCCGAAGCAGAGCGCCTGACAGCGGAGCGGGAGCGCTATCGCGCCGAAGCGGAAGCCGAGCGGCAAAAAGACGCCGCAGCTAGGACGGAACAGGAAAGAGAAGCCGCTGCCGATAAAGCAAAATTAGAAGCCGAGGCTGCGGAGAAAGCGGCGGCTGAGGCAGAGGCCCAAGCCGCCATGAAGGCCGCTGCCGAGGCAAAAGCTGCGGCCGATGCGGAAGCAAAGGCAAAAGCCCAGGCGCAAGCTGAAGCTGAAGCTGAGGCGAATGCGAAAGCCGAAGCGAGAGCAAAAGCCCAAGTGGCGGCAAAAGCCAACGTAAAGCCGGCCCGAACCGAACCGGCACCCGCCCCGACGGAGCAACCGGCAGAAACGCGCCAATTCAACGCCATAAAACCGGATACCCGCCCGGTTCCCGAACCGGTCCCGGAACAAGCCTCCCTCCCCTCGGCGTCTAACGAGCCATTACCGATTGATCTGGCCATCGGCCGCTTCCTGAAAATTGGCCGCCCCTTAGATCAGAAACTGATCGACGGCCAGGATTGTTTTAGGAAGGGTAAGGATAAGGGCTGGTTTTGTCTGGAAGAGGCAGAGTGGCCCCACGCGCTCGGGGAAAAGCTGCAAGTGTCGGCCTGGCTTTACCGGCGCGCCCGCACCGTTGTCCGCTATGAGGACGATAGGGCCGCCAGAATGTTTACCGTCATTCCCTCAACTCAGTATTCGACAGCCGTCTCTCACTTCGTGCAGCAGTTTGGCCAGCCCGCCCGCGTTGTGGACGGGACGATTGCCCGGTTTGGGGACACCCCAATGCACAATCCGTCGACACAGTGGGAGCGACGCTTGGCGGGCAATAAGAAGGTCACCCTAGAAGTCCGCCGGTTCGACGACGTGCGCGGTATGCTACCCGATGAGAAAGTTGGCTTTGTCCGCCTGTACCGGGAAGGGTCTCAACCAATTTTCACCTACCTTTCGGATACCGATCTCATGCTTCATCGTATGAGATCCGCGAAGCATCCCGATGTTCTCGAAAAAGGCAAATAGACTGCCCGGATTCGGCGAATTTGTGACTTTGAGCACTGGTTAGCTGCCAAATATGCATTACGATAAGTCAATAACCCTTTTAGTTAAAGACGCGAAGGCCGGGATCCTGGGGAAGTGGAACCCCATGTCGAATATCAATTTTGAGACTATCAGTCTTCTTATCGCCGATGGCGGCGGTCAAATTCGATCCGAAATTAAAGGAATCCTGCATCATGAAAGCTTCCGGGAGATGATCGACACAAAAGATCAAGACGTCGTCCGGGAATCCATCGCCAACGATGACGTAGACCTCCTGATCGCTGACTATGACTTGCCTCGTTCGAACGTGCGCAAACTTGTTTACGACATTCGCCACAATCATCTGGGCAATAATCCATTCATCGTAGTGGTTATTCTCGCTAATGATCCAGAACGGGTAGACATCATGAATATTATCAATTCGGGCGCCGATGATCACATGCTAAGACCGATCACAACCGGTAATCTGATTACGCGGATCAATTATCTGGTCTCGAACCGTAAGCAATTAGCGGCCACTTCGTACTATATCGGCCCGACCCGCCGGAAGGGCGACCGTGAGGGTTCCGAAGTCATCCCCGAAATAGGCTTGCCCAAACGGGTAAAGGCCAAAGCATTAAGTGGGTCGTATGAGTAAACGCTGCAGCAATGGATCGATAGATTCACCAAGCTTCTGAACGAGCAGAAGATAGAACGGAACGTCATACAGATCGGCCATGTGATCAACCAGATCACGCCGCATTATCAGGACGGCAAAGCCACTTCGGATATCAGCGAGCAGATTGAATAACTGCGCCACAACTCGGAAGATATCGGATGGCACCTCAAAGGCATCCGCTACGAGCATGCGGGCGAATTGGCAAAATCCATGATGGACGTATCCAAGCGACTGAAAAAATCTTGGCAGGAGCCGAAACCCACTTTGGTGATTGGCGTCGACCAAGATGCCCGGGAATTTGCTGAATAATAACCTGCGCCCAGAACGAACATTTTCACCGCTGGGCACTGGGACATGATAAACCACCATGTCCAGATTGATGAGATTCAGACGACCCAGAACGGCGAACCTGGGACTACTCGCCTGTTCGGAAAAATTTTCCGGCGGATTGGCGACGACCAATTCACCATCTTCATAACTATTATCTGGATCAACGCTGCTTAAGGCAGCTTCTGAGACCTGTCCAGAGGAACCGCCGGACGCGCCTCTACTCCCTTCCGACAGTTTTCTCAAACTCTCCAGCCGGGCTTTCGGCTTATCATCTGTTTTCGTGGCGCGCTAACTTTGCTAAGGAATTGCTGCCGCGACTTTTTTGTCGTCTTCCATACTGTTGAAATAGGTAACCTCGCCCCACCCGCCGGCGGCGGCAGCCAGAACGCCAACCAAATCTAAAACGACTTTCGTCATTATTCATCTTCGCTTCTTGAAGCTTAAGACCTCGCCACGCCTTGCACGATGTATAAGCCTGCTCACGCCCACAATAAATCAGGTAATCACCTGATTATCCTAGAGAAAACCGAGCAATCTGGAGTTGGTGTTTAGGCCACGGCAATTCAATTGCGGCTTTCGCTTCTTTCGAGAAATACCCAAGCAAACATCAGCACTGCAGGGGCCAAAACTTGACGAAAGGCCCGAAGCCGTGGATTATCTCGCGCATTACAGGATCGCAGGAGCCTGAGGTAAATTGACGTCCGACGTTGAGACGCTGGTCGGAATCAAAGACCAGTTCCATGAATTGGAAGCCGAGAATCGTGCTCTAAAAGATACGATTGTGTCGCTACGCCATGAGTTGGAAGCGATGAAATTCGAGACCGACGACGCGGTCCAGCAAGCCGCCGCCGGCAGCGCCAGCGAGTTGGCTCAAGTTAAGGCGACAGTTGTCTCTTTGCGAGATGAGCTGGAACGGTTAAAGTTCGAAAACGAAGATGCAATCCAACAAGCGGTCTCGGAAGCGAATAATGAAACCGCGCAATTGAAGCTGACGGTCGGCTCATTGCGAGATGAACTGGAACGGTTAAAATTCGAAAACGAAGATGCGATTCAACAAGCGGTCTCGGGAGCGAATAATGAAAACGCGCAATTGAAGCTGACAGTCGGCTCCTTGCGCGACGAAATGGAAAAGCTGCGATTTGACAGAGAAGAAAGTGTCCAGCACGCGATTTCCGAGTCCGCCAATGAACTAACACAGTTGAGGGACACCATACAGTCTCTGCGCGACGAATTGGAACGCGTGAAGTTTCATTACGAGGACCAGATCGAGGAACTGGAGCGTGCCGGCCGCGACGAGAAAACGCACCTTCAGCAGACGATCGCAACGTTGCGGGACGAATTGGAAGCAAAGCATGGCAAGTGACCTTGAAGGCAAGCCGAATTTAAGGGCTGAGGCACCGAAACCGGAGAGTTCAAGCGCCGGCAGCAGCTCTTCTGCGCGCGGGCGAAAAAAGCCCGCAAAAAAACCCTCGGCAGCCGAAAAGAAAATGGCGGAGGTCGAAAAACAACTCCGCCGCGCCGAGTTGCTTCTAAGTGTTTCCCGCCAGGTCTCCGGCTTTGAAACCCTCAGCGAGGTTCTGTGGAAGGTGGTCGAGATCATCACCAAGGAAACGGGTTCCGAACGGGGCACCTTGTTTCTGAACGACCCCGAGACCAAAGAGCTTTATTCCCGTGTTGCTCAAGGCGAGTTGGTGCGAGAAATCCGCGTTCTGAACGACAGCGGTATTGCCGGCCACGTCTTCACCAACGACGAAGGGGTTATCATTGATGATGCCTACGCGGATGGCCGGTTCAATCGCACGGTCGACCAGCAGACCGGCTTCACAACCCGGAATATTGTTTGTGCGCCCGTGCGTACGGTCTCCGGTGAAATCATCGGTGTTGTCCAGGCGTTGAACAAACGCAAAGGTAAGTTCACCAAGGACGATCTGGAAATTCTCCAGGCGCTGGCGACACAAGCGGCGGTCGCTCTGCAGAGCACTCGGCAGGTGGAGCGCATGCGCAAATCCCGTCTGCAGGAGATGGAATTCCTCAATGTGGTTTCCGATGTCACGTCGGAAATCGAATTGGATAAGCTGCTCGCCAAGGTCATGGGCGAGGCCACCCGGATGCTGAAGGCGGACCGCTCCACCCTCTTCCTGAATGATGAGAAGTCAAATGAGCTGTTCTCGCGTATCGCCCAGGGCAGTTCGGTCGGCGAAATCCGCTTGCCGAACCATTTGGGCATCGCCGGCGCCGTGTTTACCTCCGGCGACACCGTGAACATTCCTCACGCTTACGCCGACCTGCGGTTCAATCCTGCATTCGACAAACAAACCGGCTACTTCACACGGTCAATCCTCTGCGTGCCGGTGGTGAATAAAGAAGGCAAGACAATAGGTGTGACCCAGGTTCTGAACAAGAAGGGCGGTCCCTTCTC
>JAYQGD010000150.1:0-6575 GCA_038140415.1 Rhodospirillaceae bacterium | reverse complement strand
TTGGTGTACCCGGCGCTCCGCAGGATCACGTCCAACAGGGTAATATTCGCCGGTTTATCGTCCACAATCAGGATGCGGGATTTCAACAGGGTTTCTGGGTCTACACAGGTTCTCATTTTACTCTCTGCGTCATCTGGACCTTGTTCTCGCATTTTTCCCAAGTGATCCCGGTTTCTTGCTCGCCTCGAAAAGTGACCTCGGCGACACCGCTTGTTTGATAGGTATGGTCTGTTTGCAGGGTTTCAAGGGTTTTCCCAGATGGTTTTTTGTAACAAAACATGACACCAGACCCGGCTCTGACGTTGCCGCTGGGCCAAAGCTGGGCCATAGTGTCCGAAGATGATGAACCAGATGCAGTCCGACGCGCAAAATGCGGCCCAATTGGACAATTCCTTGGAATTGCTGGCCGATATGGGCCGGGATTTTGCGGGGTCCGGCGATATCGACGGCACCTTGAGCCGCGCGCTCGACAAAATTACCGAGTATTTGGATGCCGAAGGCGGCGCGTTGTTCCTGCTGGCGGATGACGGACGCTTACTCACCTGCCATTCCTGCGTCGGCGAGACCGAGATTACCGGCATAACCCTCAAAAGCGACCACGGCATCGTCGGGCGCAGCGTCCAGACCAATACGGGCGAGATCGTCCGGGATGTCTCTCAAGACCCGAATTTCGACAGCTCGGTGGACGAAAAAACCGGCTTCACCACCAAATCCATCCTCTGCGCGCCTCTCAGCGTGAAGGACGAGGTCTTGGGCGCGATTGAACTCATTAACAAAAAAGGCGGCGACAATCTGTTCGACACCGCCGACTTGACCCTGTTGGAGGTGCTCAGCAACTCCGCCGCACTGGCGATCCTCAATGCCCGCATGGCGGAGCGCCTGGTGGAGCAGGAAAAAACCCGCCGGGAATTGGAACTGGCGGCGGAAATCCAGCGCAACCTGCTGCCGAGCGCGCCCGATTCCGATTATCCCGTGAATGGGATCAACATCCCGGCCCGCACGGTGTCCGGCGATTTCTACGATTTTTTCTCCCTCCCCGACGGGCGGATCATCTTTTGCTTGGGCGACGTGTCCGGCAAAGGCATGAACGCGGCGCTGCTGATGGCCAAGACCGCCAGCCTGTTCCGGTGCCTGGGCAAGAGCATCAATAGCCCGGGAAGACTTTTGGGCATCATCAATTCGGAGATATGCGAGACCGCGACTCGCGGCATGTTTGTCACCATGATCGCCGGGTATTTCGATCCGGAAAATGATGAGATTTGCTTCGCCAACGCGGGCCACGAGCCGCCGCTCTATTTACCCAACAGCGAAACCGCCTCCCACGAAAGCTTTGCCGCAGATGCGCCGCCCATCGGCATTTCCCCCATGGTGGTGCCCGAAGAGGGCTATCCGGAGGAAAGGATCAGCCTGAAAGACGGGTCCTTCTATGTCTTCACTGACGGGGTGACAGAGGGGCAGTTGGAAGACGGCTCCATGCTCGGTGTGTACGGCATGGTCGAACTATTGAACGAGGGCCGGGCGCAGACCCTGCAGTCCCGCCTGCACGGAATCACGCAACGGCTCGACCGGGGCGACGGCGATCTACACGACGATATCACCATTCTCGGCATCAGCCGGTCCGGCGGGACGGACCGGGACGAAGAGGCGCCGCTGATCTCTCGCCGGCTGCCGGCCCGCGCCAAAAACCTCAAAACCATCCGCACGGTTGTCGGCGAGGCGCTGAATGACGAGCAGGTCGATGAGAAGATCGCCGGCGAGGTCGTTCTGGCCATCGACGAAGCCTGTCAGAACATCATCCGTCATGCTTATGGCAAGGAGTGCGACGAGGATATCAGCCTGGAGGTTTATCTCCGGGGCGGCCGGTTGGAGATCAATCTCACCGACGACGCGCCGCCCATTGATCTGGACGCGGTCAGGCCGCGCGATCTGGATGAGATACGCCCGGGCGGGCTCGGCACCCATTTCATTAATGAAATCATGGACGAGGTGACATACAGTTATCTTGAGTCCGGGACCGGTAACCGGTTACACATGGTCAAAACCATTTCTTGAGGAAGGCTCATGGAACACACACAGAGGGAAGAAAACGGACGCACGATTGTCGCCTTCACCGGCGACATAGACCTGGAAAGCTCTCCGGAGGTGCGCCGGGTGTTGCTGGACTGCGTCAAACACAATAGCTCGGTGATCGTCGATCTGTCCGGCGTCGACTATATCGATTCCTCCGGCGTCGCCTCCATGGTCGAGGCGTTCCAGACCACCCGCGCCGGCAACTGTCATTTCAGCCTGGCCGCGGTCAGCGAATCCGCCCTTCGGGTCCTGCAGCTTGCCCGCCTGGACAAGGTGTTCACCATTTACGGCACGGTGGAGGAAGGCCTCGCCGATGGCGGCTGACCCATCCGGCAGCAGTCCCCTGCGTTCGGTCGAGAAGATCGGACGCCAGACCGTCGGCGCGGTGGAGGCGTTCGGCCACTGGGGCGTTCTTCTCGGACAAAGCGTTTTCTGGATATTCGCCGGCCCCAGGCTCAAGCAACCGGTGCGCACCGGCGCGGTGGCGACCCAGATGATGGAGGTCGGCATTTTCGCCATCCCCATCGTCGCCCTTCTTTCCGCCTCCATCGGCCTGGTGCTGGCCATTCAAGGCATTCATTCCCTACGCGCCTTCGGCGCGGAATCCCAGGTGGTGTTGGGGCTTGGCCGATCCGTTGTGCGCGAGTTCGCGGTCCTGATCACCGGTATCCTGGTGGCGGGGCGCTCCGGCTCCGCCCTGGCGGCGCGGCTCAGCACCATGCAGATCAATCAGGAAATCGACGCGCTGCGGGTCATGGGCATCCATCCCGTGCGCTATCTGATGGTGCCGGCGCTGCTGGCCATGCTGATCATGGTGCCGGCGCTGACCTTTGTGTCCATGATGACCGCGATTTATGCGGCCGGCATCTTTGTAACAATCGACCTAGGCCTCAGCCAGGAAGCCTATTGGGCGCAGATACTGTCCTCGGTGACCGTCGGCGATCTCTGGCACGGGCTCGGCAAATCCGCCATCTTCGCTGTGCTGATTACATTGATCGGTGTGGTCAACGGCGCCTCCGTCCAGGGCGGCGCGGAAGGCGTCGGGCGGGTCACCACCCGCGCCGTGGTGCAATCCATCTCCGCTATTCTGGTGGCGGATATGCTGTTCGTCTTTATTGCGACGCGATAGGAATGACCGTGAGCGACCAATCAACAGAGAGCTTTGCCATTGATGTCCGGGACCTGGTCACCCACTACGGCGACCGGATGATCCTGAAGGGCGTCGACTTCCAGGTAAAGCCGGGCGAGATCATGGTGATCATGGGCGGCTCGGGCTCCGGCAAGAGCACATTGATGCGGCACCTGCTTTCGTTGGAAACCCCGACCTCGGGCTCCATCGAAATGCTGGGCCAGGACGTGGCCAGCCTGTCCACCATCGAAAAGGCCGAGCTCAGCAAGAAGATCGGCGTCGCCTTTCAGAGCGGCGCGCTGTTCAGTTCCATGACCGTCGGCGAGAACGTGATGCTGCCCCTAACCGAGCATTCAAAACTCGACAAACAGACCATGCAGATCATGATGCGCATGAAACTGGGCGTAGTCGATTTGGAAGGGTTCGAGGATTTGATGCCGTCGGAACTGTCGGGCGGCATGATCAAACGCGCCGCCATGGCCCGCGCCATCGTCATGGACCCGCGCATCCTGTTCTGTGATGAGCCCAGCGCCGGTTTGGACCCGGTAGTCGCCTCGGCCCTTGATGATCTGATCCTCAGGCTTCGCGACGCCATGGGCATGAGCATCGTCGTGGTCACCCACGAGCTGGACAGCGCCTTCAAGATCGCCGACCGCATCACTGTTCTTGATAAGGGTGATATACTACTCTGCGGCACGGTGGACGAGATCAGGAACAGCAGCAACGAACGCATTCAGAACATCCTCAACCGGCGCACCGAGGAGGATAGTCTGGACCACGATGAATATTTGGAACATCTAACCGGGATCGAGGTGCCCCCGACGCCCGCCATGTAAAAACCCTATTTGTTTGGATACTGTAGACCGTATGAAAAGCAACAAAGTTAACTACATCATCGTCGGATCGTTCGTGATCGTCATCCTGATCGGGATTGTGGCTTCCGCGTCTCTGTTGGCCGGTCGCACCGGCGCCACCGACGACTATTATGTCGAGTACGGCAGTGTCGGCGGCATCGAGTTCGGCACCCAGGTCCTCTACGAAGGCTATCCCATCGGCCAGGTGGAACAGGTAACCCCGGTCCGCAAGGACGTAGCCTTGAAATTCCGGGTGGATGTCAGCGTCAAGGAAGACTGGCTGATCCCGACCGACAGTGTCGCCGAGGTCGCCTCATCAGGGCTGCTGTCTGCAGTCACCATCAATATCCGCGCGGGTGAAAGCAAAACGGCGCTCAAACCCGGCAGCCAGATCGAGGGCCGGGGCGCGTCCAACATCATGGCGGCGGTGGGCGATCTGGCGAACGATGTGCGCCGTCTAACGGAAACCGATATTAAGCCGCTGCTGGCCAATCTGACCAAGGTCGCCGGCATCGTCGGCACCATCTTGGACGCCGAAGGGACGGCGTTGATCAAGGAAGTCCGTCAGACCATGAGCACCATGTCCGAGCAAACGCCCGAGATCATCGAGAACGTCAATCGCTTTACCGAAAAGCTGAACACCAGCGCCGATCAATTGGCCAAAGTGCTGAGCACGGCCAATGTGGAAACCATCAACACCATCCTGTCGGATATGAATGATTCCGCCGGCAACCTATCCAAACTGACCCAAGAATTTGTCGTCACGCGGGAAGCCTTGGACGGACTGCTGACCAAACTGGACGGCATCACCGGCCGGGTCGGCACCCTGATCACCGACAATCAATTGGACGTGGACCAATCCATCATCGAAATGCGGCACACGGTGGAGACCGTCGCCCGGCACATCAACGCCATCAATCAGAACCTGGAGGGCGCCAGCCGCAACATGTTCGAGTTCAGCCGCCAGATCAGACAGAACCCGGGATTGCTGCTCGGCGGCACACCCCCTGAAGACAAGGCGCCGCAGAAATGAGACACGTACCGATGAAAATTCTCGCCGCCGCCTCCCTGTTGGCTCTCGCCGCCTGCACCCAGCCCAAGGTGCCGGAGGATCATTTCTACCGGCTCACCTCAGCCGCGCCGCAAAGCGCCGGCGCACAATTGAACGGATCGATTGAAGTGCACCGGTTTGTCGCCGACGGCCTGACCGCCAACCGGCCGATTGTCTATACCAGCGGGGCCGGCAGCAATCAGCTTCAGGCTTATCACTATCATTTCTGGTCGGAGCCGCCGGCCATCATGCTGCAGAACGCGCTGGCGAATTATCTGCGCCGGGCCAATCTCGCCAAGTCTGTGGTCACACCGGAACTGCGGCTGGAGCCCGAGTATATCGCCACCGGTAAGATCATCCGGTTCGAACAAATCACCGGCGCCAGTCCGAGCATTGCCGTCGAGCTTGAACTGGGCCTCAAGGAAACCGGCTCCGGCAAGCTCATTCATTTTGGCCACTACACGGTGGAACAGCCCGCATCGGACCCAAGCATCGGCACCGCCGCCGGCCAAATCAGTCAGGCAATCAACAGCATCTATGCACGATTTTTGGCGGATATCCGGTGGAAGCGTTAGACCGGTTCGGCGTCCAACGCGTCATCTGCATAATCCATCAGATTGTCCAGAATCCCTTTTAGGGATTCGAAATCCTTGGTTCCCAACGCGGTTTGTTGACGCAGGCTGAAATCTTTCGCCTTTGGCCATATCTGGAAGAAAACTGACTGTCCCTTTTCCGTCAGAGAAAGAACCACTTTGCGCCGGTCGGTCTGGTCAGCTGCGCGCGCGATGAGGCCGCCTCCCTCCAACTGCTGGGTGACTCGGCTGGCATGGGCGGCATCCAATTGGACAAGGCGGGAAATTTTCCGCAAGTGGCATTGGCCGAAGCGCGCCAACCCGACCAAAACCCGCCATTCCTGTAGAGAAATTCCCGCAGGTTTCAGCGCCTCCCGATGAAAGGCCACGGACAGTTTCGACGCCAGCCGGGTAATCCGGATATTCAGAACATCGTCGAAAGACGCTTCGGGCAACAATGGGGCGGACATGCATCACCTGTTTTTATCTGATCGAACCCGAAAAACCGGGATAGCCCAGCCATATCTTCTTTGCGGACTCCATAGAAATATTGTAGCATATGCAACAATAATAGTCACATAACTTGTTCAAACAGTTGACTACGGGAGGCATTCGATATGCTCAAACTTCGTTTAATTTCGACCATCGCGGCGTCAGCTTTGCTGGCCATGCCGGCTTTAGCCCAAACCAAACTGACCGTGGATACCGGCGCGCCGGGCGATGCGCCGCACCTGACGACGTCACATCTGGCGGCTGTCGCCAGTTCGAACGGCATTGCCAATCTGCAGGTAAATGCCGGACAGACATTGTCCAATTCGGTGCAGAAAGTTGCCTCGGGCAACACGGATATCACCGTTGCGCCGATGATTTTGGTGTTGCTTATGAAGAAGGGCCTGGCC
>JAYQGD010000149.1:0-6577 GCA_038140415.1 Rhodospirillaceae bacterium | reverse complement strand
CCCATGACCGCCCTGAATCCGGTCTTCACCATCGGCGACCAAATTTCCGAGGCTTATCGGCTCCATCATACCGCTGGGAAAAAAGACGCAAGGGAACGGACAATCGCCCTTCTTGATAAAGTCGGGATTGTCGATCCCCATCACCGGGTCGACGCCCATCCTCACGAGCTGTCGGGCGGCATGCGCCAGCGCGCCATGATCGCGATGGCGCTGGTCTGTGAACCCGATCTGTTGATCGCCGACGAACCCACAACGGCGCTGGATACCACCATCCAAGCACAAATTCTCGATCTATTGGTTCAATTGCAGGAAGAGCTGAATATGGCGGTCCTGTTTATCAGCCATGATATCGCTGTCGTTTCAGAGGTCGCGGATCGCGTGGCCGTCATGTATGCAGGAAATTTGGTCGAGGCCTTTCCCATTGAACACTTGCGGGGCCACGCACGCCACCCATACACAACCGGCCTATTGTCCACCCTGCCCCAGCCGGAACACCGCGGAAAGATGCTGCCAACCCTGGACGGCTTTCTGAATCCGGCTGACCGGCTGGCGCCCGGCTGTTCATTCGCCACCCGATGCCCAAAGGGCGACAGCGAGTGCACGCTCTCCCGGCCTCCTTATAGAGCACTCTCGCCGGCACATTTGGTTGCCTGTTTTAAGGCGGACGCAGCATGAGCAATAAAGACCAGACTGATCAGGTCATCTTAAGAGCCGACAGCTTGTCAAAGCGGTTTGCCGTGAAGAGTCCCGGCTTGTTTGGACGGGTGACCAGTGAAATTCTGGCTGTGGACAACGTCAGCTTGCAACTCGAAGCCGGAGAGACGTTGGCACTGGTGGGTGAATCCGGTTGCGGAAAATCAACACTCGCAAAGATATTTGCCACCCTTCTGAAACCGGATAGCGGAACCATCTCATTTGGACAAACTTTAATCGGAAATGCCGGCAGCCGCGAACTCCGTGAGGTTCGAAAAAAACTACAGCTTGTGTTTCAAGATCCATACGCCTCGTTAAACCCGAGGCTAAATATCAAGGACATTCTCACTGAACCGCTTAAAATTCACGGGGATGAATCTCGGGAGGACTTCCACAAGAAAGCGGTTGAAGTCCTCGACGCGGTGGGGCTGGAAGCTTCCGATCTCCAGAAATATCCCCACCAGTTCAGCGGTGGACAAAGGCAACGTATTGCAATCGCTCGTGCACTGATTTCCGACCCCGAACTCATCATAGCCGATGAACCGCTGTCGGCTTTGGATGTGTCTGTCCAAAGCCAGATCATCAACTTGTTGATGCGCCTGAAGCAGGACAGAAACCTTACCTATTTGGTCATCAGTCATAATCTTCCGGTCGTTGCGCACATGGCAGATCGGGTCGCGGTCATGTACTTAGGGGCTATTGTAGAATCGGGCCCGGTCGAATCGATTTTCACATCGCCGCACCATCCGTATACCCGTCTACTGACATCTTCCGCACCCAAACTGTCCGCAAAGAAGCGGTCTGAACTCCGAAATCTGCCCAGGGAGAGACCTATCCAGCGTCATGAACAATCCGGCTGCCCGTTTCATGGAAGATGCCCAAAAACCCAGGAAATCTGCCAAATTAACCGTCCGATGCTGGAAAATGTTGGGGAGATCACGTATCCCCACGCAGTAGCCTGCCACTTTCCTTGTAACGATTGAGAAACGCTTTTGGAATAGGCTGCAAGTGCTTGATTCGTAACAAGTGTTGCAAGTTCTTCGGAAAATGCCGTATATTTTTTTAACTTTTCTACAGGAGTTCACACTAAAATCTCTTTTAGAGCACGCGTAGCAGAGGGTGACACATGGCGGACGAACCTAAAGTACAATTTGCGGATAAACGGGAAATGGACGCCGCAGCGTTCTCCCAAGCAGCTTATGTACTTGACCAGGCGAAACAGAAGTTAGACGACACTGACGCCTGCGAAAAAGCGCTCAAATACAACCAACTCCTTTGGTCAATTATTCAGGCCGATGTGAGTGATGGCAGCAATACGCTGCCGGGCGATCTTAAAGCCAATCTTATGAGCCTTAGCATTTTCGTCGACAAACAAACCACGAAGGGTCTTTCGGATCCGAGTGAAGAGTTGTTCGATAGTTTGATTAATATCAATCTGAATATCTC
Organism: Rhodospirillaceae bacterium; assembly: GCA_038140415.1. Taxonomy (GTDB): domain Bacteria; phylum Pseudomonadota; class Alphaproteobacteria; order Rhodospirillales; family UBA2165; genus JAYPHU01. The sequence continues at coordinate 4,438 of JAYQGD010000149.1, read as the reverse complement.
AGAAGGATTGATGGAATCTGCTGAGTAAGCTCATCCCTACATCCTCTGGTATTTAAATCTTTCTGGAAAAAAGACCTGCCCGTTGCGGCGGGCCTTTTTTTCCTCAAAATCCAGATATGAGAAAAAGCGAGATTCTGGCGACCGCTACCTGTCGGGGGCGCCACACGTGAGCCGGTTCCTCTTTGACCGGGCGTTGCAATCGGCCATCGTTCTGGGCGTGATGTCGTTTGTCATTTTCTGGCTCATGGGTCTTATGCCCGGCGACCCCATAGACCTGATGATCAGCGCCGATCCGAAATTGACGCCGGAAGACGCGATCCGGCTGAGACAATTGCATGGGCTCGATGTGCCAATTGTCGAGAGATACTGGAATTGGTTGAGCAACGCGCTGACCGGCGATCTTGGATACTCCCGCCTGCAGGCACAGCCTATTCTGTCGGCCATTTTACCGGCCCTCGGCAACACGATCATATTACTCGGCGTTTCATTCGTCCTGACGCTTATCATCGCTATTCCGGCCGGTGTGTTTGCCGCCGTCCGGCGAAATAAAGCGGCGGACTACGGGATCAATCTGGTCGCCTTTGCCGGCATTTCCCTACCGTCATTTTGGCTGGCTCTGGTTTTGATCACGATCTTCTCGGTGGTCCTGGGGGTATTGCCGGCCAGCGGCACGGGAACCATCGGCGTCGACAGTTTTTGGGACAAGGCCAAGTTTTTGATTCTGCCGATCGCCACTCTCACAATTCACGGGATTGGGAACCACACGCGTTTCACCCGTGCGTCCATGATCGAAACCCTCCGCCAAGACTATATCCGGACCGCCCGCGCCAAAGGGGCAAGCGAAGTCCGGGTCATTCTCAAACATGCACTTCGCAACGCGCTTATTCCGGTTGTCACAATCATCGCCCTGGATTTCGGCTTTTTGTTTTCCGGCGCGCTAATCGTTGAGACCATCTTTGCCTACCCCGGCATGGGTAAACTGATCTTCGACGCGATCATGGGGAACGATTTTAATTTAGCCATGGTTGCGCTGATGTTTGCCACTTTTTTGACTCTCCTCGGGAACTTACTCGCGGACCTTGCCTACAGTTGGCTTGATCCGAGGATATCCTACAAATGAATATCGGAGCGCCCACATATTCTCAGTCGACCTGGGACTTGGCCTGGCGCCGGTTTCTGGACCACAAGCTGGCCGTCAGCAGCGCTTGTTTTCTCGGAGCCTTGGCCATTCTATCGGTTAGTGCGTCCGGTTTTGAATGGCTGCTCGGCATCGACGCCAACAAAGTGAATCTCCTGGCGCGCTTTGCGCCGCCTTCGGCACAGCATTGGCTGGGCACGGATGAACTGGGCCGGGATATTTTTACGCGCCTGCTCTACGGTGGGCAGGTCTCGCTCTCGGTAGGCTTGGCAACGGCTCTCGGCGCAGCCGTGATCGGCACGGTGATTGGTCTCCTGGCTGGATACCGGGGCGGCTGGCTTGACGCATTTTTGATGCGAACCACCGACAGCGTCATTGCCCTCCCCCTGCTGCCGCTTCTGATCGTATTGGCCGCACTCGATTTGACGAAGCTCGGTCTCCCCTCGAACATCACCAATTCGGAAAGCATCAGCCTCTACCGGATTATTGTCATCGTCGCGCTGGTTGGCTGGACGAGTGTTGCCCGGCTGGTACGCGGCTCCGCCTTAAGCCTTCGAGAGAGAGATTTTGTGTTGGCAGCGCGGGCTCAAGGTGCCAGTGCGGCTCGCCTCATGTTCTTACACATCCTGCCGAGTCTGATATCGCCTATTATTGTCGCTATGACTCTATCCATTGGCCACGTCATACTACTGGAATCCGTTCTGAGCTTCCTGGGTTTGGGTATCCAACCCCCAATTGCGAGCTGGGGAAATTTGCTCACCAATGCTCAGGAAAGGTTGTTCGATGCCTGGCAACTCGCCGTTTACCCGGGGGCTGCAATATTTTGCACGGTAATCGCGTTCAATTTCCTCGGCGACGGCCTACAGGATGCGCTTGACCCAAGATCGGAGACATAATCGTTTGAGGCCATTCATTTCACATCACCGAAATTCTGGTTTAAGTAGATACGACAATATCATGCGCCTATTCCAACTTCCGGATAATTAGACCTGTGACCGCCTCAACCGCTTCCAAAATTGTGCCCGTCATTCTCTCCGGTGGCGTCGGCAGCCGTTTGTGGCCATTATCCCGAGCTCTCTACCCAAAACAGTTACAACCTTTGGTCTCGGATCAAAGCTTGCTTCAGGAAACCGTCGAACGGGTTTCGGGCGGTGAGTTTCAGCCCCCTATCATTGTCTGCAATGAGGCCCACAGATTTGTTGTCGGGGAACAGCTACAGAAGATTGATCAAATGCCGCAAGCCATCCTGTTGGAACCGGAAGGCCGCAATACTGCACCGGCTGTGGCCGCTGCCGCCGCTTGGCTTGAATCCACGACACCAGATTCGGTTCTTTTAGTTATGGCGTCGGATCATATCATTAAACGTCAGAAAAAATTCTTGGATGCAATCGCGTCCGGGGGAGAAGCTGCGGCCAAGGGCCATTTGGTTGCCATCGGAATTACGGCAGCCACGCCGGAAATCGCATACGGCTACATAAAAAGCGGTGAAGAAGTCGAAAGTATCTCCAATTGTTTGCGGATCGACAAATTTGTGGAAAAGCCTGACTTGGAAACAGCGAAGGCATTCGTGGAATCAGGCGACTACCTATGGAATGCGAGTTTGTTCATGTTCGGGGCTGCCGATTATATGGCGGAGTTGGGCCGGCTGGCGCCTGAGATCGCACAGAATTGCCATGAAAGCGTCGAGAAAAGTACGGCTGACCTGGATTTTATACGTCTTGCACCCGAGCCTTTCTGCGCCTGCCCGTCCATCTCCATCGACTATGCGATCATGGAAAAAACCGACAAGGCCGTCGTTGTACCGGCTGACCTTGGCTGGAATGATGTGGGCGCATGGGATGCTCTCTGGGAAATTTCGGAAAAAGATGAAAACGGCAATGCCGTGATTGGCGACGCTGTCATTCACGATGTCTCAAACTCATACATTCGTGCCGGTGAAAGATTGGTCGCGGCCGTGGGCATTCACGATTCCATTATTGTGTCCACGGACGATGCCGTCCTTGTAGCTGACAGAAGTAAAGCCCAAGAGGTCAAGTCATTGGTCGAACAAATGCAGACCGCAGGGCGTTTGGAACAAGAGAGTCATACCAAGGTCTATCGGCCTTGGGGCTGGTACCAATCTTTGGAGGTCGGTCCAAATTTTCAGGTGAAACTAATTCAACTTTCCCCGGGCGCAAAAATCAGTTTGCAACGACATCAGAAGCGCGCTGAGCATTGGGTGGTGGTTGCCGGAGCAGCGACGGTGACAAAGGGCGAGGATGTCTTCGACCTACAAGTAAATGAATCCACTTTTATCCCCGTGGGTGAAAAGCATCGTTTGGAAAACAGACAGGCCGATCCGCTACAAATCATCGAAGTGCAGACCGGAGACTATCTGGGGGAGGATGATATAGAGCGTTTCGACGACCACTATGGCCGCGACTAGTTTCGATATAGTCTGAACACTCAGGAATTTTACAAGGAGAAACAAATATGGCCGTGCGGCCGAATTCCTTAGCCGGCAGAGACGTGGAGAGTGTTTTACACCCCTATACGAACCTCAGCACACATCAAGAAAACGGACCTTTCGTTGTCACCCACGGAGACGGCATCTACGTCTATGATGACGCGGGCAAGGCGTACATCGAGGCGCTCGCCGGTTTGTGGTGCACGTCCCTGGGATTTGCCAACGAGCGGCTGGCCAACGTTGCGGCCGACGCTATGCGGAAGCTCCCCTTCTATCACGGCTTCGGTTCCAAAACCCACGAGGCCGGTGTTGAACTGGCGGAACGTCTGTTGGAAATATCTCCGGTATCCATGTCGAAGGTATTCTTCGCCAACTCCGGATCAGAAGCAAACGATACAGCGATCAAAATTATTTGGTACATCAACAACGCCCGAGGCCGGCCGGAGAAGAAAAAAATCATCTCGCGCACGAAAGGCTATCACGGGGTGACCATCGCCACTGCAAGCCTAACCGGGCTGCCTAACAACCAGATCGATTTTGATCTGCCGATTGACCGGATACTTCATACAGACTGCCCGCATTACTACCGGTTTGGGTTAGAGGGTGAGAGTGAAGAGGAGTTCGCGACCCGATGCGCCGATAGCCTGCGGCAGCTTGTTGAAGATGAGGGACCGGAAACCATCGCCGCGTTTTTTGCCGAACCGGTCATGGGCGCCGGGGGAGTCATCCCGCCGCCGGCCACGTACTTTGATAAAATTCAAGCCGTATTGCGGGAATACGAGAGTCTGTTTGTCGTCGACGAAGTCATGTGCGGTGTCGGCGGGACCGGCAACAGGTTCGGCTGTCGGACCTAG
>JAYQGD010000148.1:0-6587 GCA_038140415.1 Rhodospirillaceae bacterium | reverse complement strand
GTGCCGCAGCGCGCGCAACATCGGCGCCATCACCGCGATCTTATCCTCCAGCCATCCCGGCGCATCGATATGAGCCGCGCTAAGGGTTTCGCGAATGGTGACCAGATCCCACATGACCCGGAACTGCTGGGACGGGTTGCGGGACAGATGGCCGCCGTCGGGCATGATCTGCCGGTTCAACTCTTCTTCCAGATACTCCAAACCGGCGCCGAGGAAACCATCGGAATCGGGCAGGCAAATGCCCGCATAGATAAGGCCCTGGATCGCCGACAGACGATTTGCATCGGTGAGTTTCTTGAATCCGGTCCGGGACAAATGCCGGCTTTGGCGGGCGATGGCGTTCAATACCTTCTGCGTAAACTCGGGGTCGTCGCCCCCGGCGTAAAATCCGAAATGGGTGAGCCAGGCAGTCAACCGTGCGCCCAATAAATCCGGCCGCCAGGCGGCGTCATGCCAGCGGGAATAGAGATCGATCCAGGCGCTGATGTGCCGCCGCGCTTCCTGCCGCGCGGCCAAGGTGCCGACCCGGCGCAACCCGCTGAGCCAGGAAAAGCCGTGCAGGTAGTCCGTTTGATCTTGGGTGAGACCGTTCAGCCCTTTGTCGAATCCGGTGAAGGGAAACCGCCGGCCGTTGTGCAGGATCGCGCCGGCCAGCAAGGTCTGACCGGCGGCGGCATTGCCGGGCCGCAGTTCGGGCGGCGTGCCCAAAAGGCGCGCCGGCGTTTTACCGGTGAGGCTAAACGCGTAAAGCGGATTGCTGAAGGCAACCCGTCTCAGTTCCTCCAGAAAACCATTCGGGTTCTCCAGAAATTGACTGGCGGAGAGCAATTTCTTCGCTCCTGTATCGTCATGTTCGGGAAGGTAATTTTTAAGCCGACAATTGCGAACAAAAGGTTAATTGCCCGATTAATCAGCCAATCGAATTAGCCGCGCGGCAAAGAACCCGTCCATTCCGCCGGCCGACGCCAGGTGACACGGCAGCGTGCGGAGGTCTCCGTCAGCGGTGAGGCACTCCGAAAGACCGCCAGTGTCTGCCGCTGAAATGGGGGACCGTTCGAATGGCCCGCCCGATGACAGGAACTGTTCAATGGCGAGGGGCCCCTCCTCCGGCTGAAGGGAACAGGTGGCATAGACCAGAACACTACCCGGCTTTATCAGTCTTTCCGCCGCCTTGAGCAAATTGCCCTGAACCCCGGCGACCCCGGCCACGTCCTTGGGCGATTTCAACCAGCCGATATCAGGATGCCGCCGCAGCGTGCCGGTGGAGGTGCACGGCGCATCAATCAAGAGCGCGTCAAAGGGCTCATTGGGCTCCCAAGCCGCAGCGTCCGCTTCGACACAATCGGCCGTCAGGTTCAGCCGGGTCAAATTCTGTTCGAGAACCGCCAACCGGGGCTTTGATCGGTCCACGGCGGTGACCCGTGCCCCGGCGGCGGCCAGTTGCGCCGTCTTCCCGCCGGGCGCCGCACAGAGATCAGCAACCCGCTTGCCGGCAACTTCGCCCAGCAGACCCACCGGTAGGGCTGCGGCGGCATCCTGCACCCACCAGTCGCCTGTCTCGAATCCGGGCAGCTCGGTTACCGCGCCGGCGTCGCTCAGCCGGATCGAACCGCCGGCGATGACCTCACCACCCAGCTTGTCGGCCCAGGCAGCCGGATCGGCTTTCACCGTGATGTCGAGGCGCGGCATGCTCAGGTGCGCCTCGGCAATTTGGCGGCAAATGTCTTCACCATAGGCCGCCAACCAACTCTCCCACAGCCAATCGGGCGTGTTGAGCCGGGCGGCGTCTTGGGAGCCGACCAGCTTTTCCCCTTCCCGGCCGAGCCGGCGGAGAATGGCGTTGATCAGCTTTTTATAGGGCCCCTGCCCGGCGGCTTGCGCCAGATCGACACTGGTATCCACCGCCGCATGGTGGGGGGTGTCCAGAAAACAGATTTGCGCGGCGCCCATGCGCAGTATGTTGCGGGCCGTGGCGGCCTTCTTGGGCAGCGGCCTCTCCAGACACATGTCTATCAACGCATCCAACTGGCCCAGACGGCGCAGCACCGTCGCGGTCAGCCGGTAGGCCAGATTACGGTCCCGTTGTTCCAGTTGTGACACACGCGGGTGGCTATCGAAGCTGAGTTCGAAGGATTTTTTGCGGATGAGGATTTCGTCCAGAACATCCAGGGCAAGGCGGCGTGGCATGCCTTCCCTTACCAGCGCCGGATCAGGTGCGCAATCGCAGAGCGCAGCAGTAGCTTAACCCCAGGGCCGGGCGCGGCGGGTTTCAGGTTTCACCCCTGCCATCTCCCTGAGCCGCTGCACTCGGTTCGCGGTATTGGGATGAGTGGAGAAAAGATTGTCGGTCTTGCGCGTGTGCAGCGGATTGATGATGAACATATGCGCCGTGGCCGGATTGTCTTCCGCCTTCATATTGTCGATCCGCTTGGACAGGCTTTCCAGTTTCTCCAGCGCCGAGGCCAGCCACAGGGGGTGACCGCAAATCTCCGCGCCCATTTTGTCGGCTTGGTATTCCCGGGTGCGGGAGATCGCCATCTGCACCAGCATCGCCGCCAGCGGCGCCAGGATCATCACAAGAATTGCTCCCAAGCCGCCCAGCGGGCTATTGCGCCCGCCCCGGCCGAAGAACATGGCGAAGGTGGCCAGCATCGAGAGCGCGCCGGCCAAAGTGGCCGTGATGGTCATGATCAGCGTGTCCCTGTTCTTCACATGGGCCAATTCGTGCGCCATCACCCCGGCGATTTCTTCATGGGTCATACTGTTGAGGAGGCCCGTGGTCGCCGCGACCGCCGCGTTTTCCGGATTGCGCCCGGTGGCGAAGGCATTGGGCTGAGGATTGTCGATAATGAAGACCTTGGGCATGGGCAGCTCGGCGCGGTCGGCAAGCTGGCGCACCAGGCCCACGTAAGACGGATGGCTGCGCTCATCCACCTGGCGCGCGCCGTACATGGACAGCACCATTTTGTCGGAGTTCCAATAAGCAAACGCGTTGCCGGCCAGCGCAAAGGCAAGGGCGATAACCAAGCCCTGTTCCGCGCCCAGCAGATAGCCCGCGCCCAAAACCAGCGCCGTCAAACCCGCTAATAGAACACCCGTGCGCAAGTAGTTCATTTGGTGTTTGAACTCCGATCCGTTACATGCCGTTAAGTAGGCTTACGCCACGGCCGGCGCAATAGGGCCGCGCCTAAAACAGCATAATCCCGATCCCGATGGCGACCAGCAGCCACAGCACTACGGTGCGGAAGGTTTGATCGGGCAGCTTGCCGAACAGCAGGCTGCCCAACCATTGGCCGAACATATAGGGCGCGACCATACACAACGCCTTGATCAGGGTCGCCACGCCGATATGGCCGTTGAGCGCCAGCACAATCAGCGGCGGCGGGATCAGCATGGCAACCGAGATCGTGTTGTTGGCCCGCTGCACCACGGCCGGACCCGGCGCCGACATAAAATAAAGAACGCAGGTGGGTCCGCCGATGCCGGCAAAGCCGGCCAGCCAGCCGCTCACCCCGCCGGTGACCAGTTGCGCCGCCGCACCGCGCTCACCCTTATAGTTCCAGCCGCTCATCAGAACGAAGGCCATCACCAGAATGAATCCGCCCATGGCTTTCTTGAAGGCCGATGGATCAAGATGCAAAAGCGTCCAGACGCCCAAGGGCGCAAAGATGAAGGCGGCAAGGACGATGGTCCAAATTTCCCGCCAGTTCACATGCCGCATGGAGGGGATGAATATGGGCGACACCGACATCGCGCCGGTCAGTCCCATGATGGCCACGGTTTCCGCCGGGCCGTAGAGGATCACCAGCACCGGTCCCCACAAAAGATTAGCCCCGAACCCGGTCAGCCCGCGAATGACGGCCGCCGCCACCGCCACGGCCGCGGCGATGGCCAAATCGAGATTAATGATGTCCTGCCAAGGAATATCCAAAACGGGAAGGACCGAGAAAATTCTGAAGGGGCGACATCCTAGGAGCGGGCATGACCCAGCACAACTCCATCCATGGACCTGGTGGCGGAATTCCTGATATGGTCTGTGCACTATGAGCGATGACAAAACCAAACAGCCCTCGGACGGCGAAAAAATCAAACCGGCCGAGCCTGCCGCCGAAGAAACGGACGAGGCCGAAGAAACGCCGCGCCCGGACCCCACCCGCTTCGGCGATTGGGAGAAAAACGGCCGCTGCATCGATTTCTAGCCCCCGTTTCTTCGCTTCTTCACGACCATTATTTCTGCTATAAATGGTAAGTTCAGATAATTACTCTTTATGAGAGTATTTTATGGTCATTACTTGGCGAATTCTGAGTGTATTGGCGCTTCTGGCCCTGGCCGGCAGTCCGAACGCGCACGCCAAGGAAACCCTGAAAGGCCCCATTCCGGCGAAAGTCTTGAAGGTTATTGATGGGGATACCGTTGATGTCCGGGCTCGTATCTGGCTCGGCCAATCCATCGAGATTCGTGTCCGCCTGGACAAAATTGATACCCCGGAAATCAAAGGCAAATGCGCTTTGGAAAAAGACCTGGCGCAACAAGCCAAGAACTTGGTCATCCAAAAGACCAGCGATAAGAATGTCGTGTTACGGGATGTGCACTATGGCAAATTTGCGGGCCGGGTTATCGGGCGCATCGAAGTCGCCGGTGGCAAGGACTTGGCAGAGACGATTATCGCCAGCGGCTTAGGCCGGCCCTATGCAGGCGGCAAGCGCCAGCCCTGGTGCCCGCCGAACTAACCTTATTTTCATTCATACATTTTGTTGGCCGGGCCGTCGCGGATAACGTACATGAAGGCCTACCCTTATCCATCGAGATACCGGAGCCATCATGTCCAACGTCCCCACCAACACCATCTACACCCCCGATTCCGATGCGCCTCAAGCCGGCGACGCCATTGAGTGCCGCATCATCGGCTCCATCGAGACGCCCTATAAAACCATGAAGGACTGCCCGTCCCGACATAATGACAAGGAGCATCTGCCGTGCACGATCCGCCTTGCGCCGGACTATGCGCCGGGGCTCGTCGGGTTGAAGGCCGGCGGCCGGGCGTTTGTGCTCTACTGGTTCCATCTGGCGCGCCGCGACATGGTACAGCTTCCCGCCCGGGAAGGGGTCAGGGATAATCCGGTGGGCGTCTTTTCCTTGCGCACCCCGCCCCGGCCCAACCCGATCGCGGCCGCCGACGTGGATATCCTGGCGGTCCGGGAAAACGAGATCGACGTGGTCGGCCTCGACTGCCTGGACGGCACGGCGTTGCTCGATATTAAGAATTCTCGGAATTAGGGACGGAATTCAGTACAGGTATTTGATCTCGTCGTTGACGAACGTGTAGCGCGGATATTTGTACCAGCCGAAGATCAGGGACTTCCGGGGCTCCTTATGGACCTTGGACCGGAACACTCTCAGCTCCCCGGTTTTATCATTCATCCAGAAATCCAGGTCATAGACCTTGTCGGGCTCGCCCACCACATGGAAGTCGGTGCAGGCGAAGTAGACATCCTGGCCGATTTGGCGGACCGGATCGTGAATGGTGATGAACCGTAGCGCCAGGGTCTCCCCGGTTTTGTCGTCCAGCATATGGAAGACGCCGTCCTTGTCCGCCTTGGCCGCAATGTGCTTGTTCATCGTGGCCTTGATGTCCTCGACATAATATTCGCGCTTGGTGTCCGCGGTCTTGGTCTCTTCGGCGTGGGCCTCAGGTGACAGCACGGACGCGCCTGCGACAAGGCACAGGCAGAGCGATATTGAGAAGAAACGGATCAGACGGAGATGGGTCGCGAGCATGGCGAAGAAACTCACCTTATTTCATTTGTTTCTTGGCCTGTCCCGGTGCGTTGGCCTTCATGGCTTTACCTTGGTCGGCGGCTTTGGACTTGGCCGCTGTGCCGGCATGTTCGGCGGCTTTGGACTTGGCGGCCGTGCCGGCGTGCTCGGCGGCTTTGCCCTTCACGGATTGGCCGGGATGCTCACCGGCAACAGCGGCAAACGGGAGGGCCATCACGGCCAGGGCGAGGATCAGTTTTTTCATGACAAATGTCTCCTTACGCGTACAGGGAATCTCGATTAGCTCTTACCGGTATCCGGCGATTGTAGCCCGGTATTACTAAGGGAAAAGGGCTCCAGGAGCCAAGCCCGAAAGGACAGGCTCTGTGCCCGCGCCTCGGGCAAACCGATGTCCTTCGGCCCCGGCTGTTGATCGGGACCCAGCGGCGCTTGGCTGTAGCTGCCGAACAGCCGGTCCCAGAAGCTGAAGATGGTGGAGTAATTGGCGTCGCCATAGACCCTGTTCACAAAATGGTGAGAGGTGTGAAACCGGGGCGTGACGATGACCGGCGCGACCACCCGTTCCACCGGTTGGGGCAGGCTGATATTGCTGTGATGGAACTGCGCGCCCAGGCTGATCGTCGCCTCGAACACGAACCAGGCCATGGCCGACGGCCCCCAAACCACCACCCAGCCGGCCTTGACCAGACCGGACACAAACAGCTCGCCCGGATGAAAGCGGAGCGCCGTGGTCACATCCATCTCGTTGTCGGTGTGGTGCGCCTTGTGCAGCCGCCATAGGAACGGCACCCGGTGATTGGCCCGGTGC
>JAYQGD010000147.1:0-6615 GCA_038140415.1 Rhodospirillaceae bacterium | reverse complement strand
ACAAAGTCCCGTTCCACGCCCGTCTCGCCCTGGTATTTGATGCCGAGATGCTGGCGGACCAGACTGCGGGGGCCGTCGCAGCCCACCAGATATCTCCCGGTGACCGTGATTTCGCCGTCCGGGCCCTCCGCCGTGGCGGAGACATGATCGCCGTGATCAGCGACGGCGGTTACCCGGTGTTCATAGCGGAGGTCGTTGGTCGGATAATTTTTAGCGTGCTTGAACAGCACCTTCTCTACATACATCTGGGAGACCCGGTGGGGCAGTTCCGCCGCACTCCAGGATCCGGACAGGGTCTTGGCCAGGTACCGTGCCTTGGCGGCCGACGGTAGTTGAAACCGGGCCAACTCGAACGTGCAGAACCGGGTGTAATAGACAATGTCCGTCGGGTAATCGGGCGGCATGCCCTCGCTGCGCACCTCGTCGGCGAAGCCCAGACGGCGGTAATGCTCCATGGTCCGGGCCTGGGTTGCATTGGCCTGGGGATTGATGGAGGTCGCTTCGTCCTGATCCAGCAGGATGACGCCGACGCCGCGCAGGCCCATTTCATTGGCCAGGGTCAGGCCGGCGGGGCCGCCGCCGACAATGATGACATCGGTGTCCAGGTTACTCATTTCCGGCGGGCGCCTATTTGGTGCCGTCGATGGTGATCCGGCTGATGATATAATCGCCGCCGTGATTGTTCAGGGCGAAGCCATCAAAAACATTCCGGAAGGACTGGTCGGTGGACTTCATGATTTGCTTGCCGTCCACGCTGATCGTCATTTCGCCGAACTGATCCCGGGTCCAGGAAATGGCGTGGGTCTTCTTGTCTTCCAGACTGATGGCGGCATTGTGGGTATCAATGACGCCGCTTCCCCGGGATGACACCCGCAGCAATTCGAACGAGGGATTTTTGCCGGTGTGATAGCGGAGCCGGTAGCCCGCGTCCCGGTTGCCGCCCTGATACGGCCCGATCTCCAGAAAACCTTCATTCTTCCAGCTTGTCAGTTCCAAATTGATGGAGAAGGCGTTGGTGATGGTCTTGGCCGTGTGAATCGCGGCCACGGGAAGGGATGTGTTCTGTGTCTGCGAGGAACCGCTGCCGCTTTGTCCGCCGCCCAGCGCCTGGTTCAGGATCGCGCCCAGCAACTGTGCCGCCGGATCAGCCTTTTGCGAACTGCCGCTCGAGCTCGTACTGGAGGATTGAGACGTGCTGTCAAAGAATCCGCGCAGCCCGAAATTTCGCTCGATCCGGTACTGGCCCTTGGTGACCTTCCACACCGGGTTTTGCGTAAAGTCGCCGTCGCTGAAATCGTCCTTAAGTAAAGAGACCCGCCAGGGGTTGTCATGGCGCCGCGCCAGGTCCCGGAGATCACGCAGGAACTGCGGGCTGGCCGCCCGGTCCCGTTCCGCCTGATCAATCAGCTTGTTCAACTCATCCACCAGCTCTTCATTGGGTTTATTTGCTGTTGTCGTTTGCGGCGCGTTGGGGTTGGTCCAGGACGGATAGGTGGACGTCTGGGCCTGAAGGCCGGATACGGTAAACGCGCTCGCCAGCGCAGCGGCAACGGCAACGGTCGTGAGGCGCCGGGTGATCTGGGTCATACGGATGTCTCCCTGGAATCTTGGTGCATGTGTTGGTCTTAGTATAAATGTCCGGTAGACGGAATTCCAAGATTTGTTCACGGCTTCGCCGTTGCACTATTGACTTGGGACGCGTAATAAATCGCCGGATCAAGGGAGAAATTTCATGTCTGATGCACCGATCAAACTCGTATCCATGGCCGAGCCGGGCGTTGTCGTCGAAGATATCGGCGGTGGTGGAATGATTTTGCGCTCTCCGCAGGAATTGGGGGCCTATCCGGACAGCCAAAGCGACTGGATCGCGGAATGGGCGGCGAAGACGCCGGAGACGACCTTTGTCGCCGACCGGTCGGGTGAGGACGGTGATTGGCGGCGGGTCAATTACGCTGATTTCTTCCAGCAGGTGAAGTGCATTGGTCAGGCGATCTTGAACCGCGGACTGTCCGTGGACCGGCCGGTGATGATCCTGTCCGACGCCAGCGTCAACCACGCACTTCTCAACTACGGCGCCATGCATGTGGGCGTGCCGGTGACCCCGGTCTCAGCGGCCTATTCCTTGATGTCTCAAGATTTCGGCAAGCTGAAATATATCCTGAGCGTGGTGACCCCCGGTCTGATTTATGTGGAGGACGGATCCAAGTTCGCCAAGGCGCTCAGCAGTGTCGATCTGGGCGGGGCGGAAGTCGTCGTTGCGCAGAACCCGCCCGAGGGTATGGCTGTCACCGCGTTTGAAGACCTTCTCTCGGTCACGCCGACGGAGACTGTGGACGCGGCAGCGGCCAAAGTCGGGCCGGATACGATCGCCAAGTTTCTGTTTACCTCCGGCTCCACCGGGCAGCCCAAGGGCGTGATCAATACCCAGCGGATGCTGTGTTCCAACCAGCAGGGCATGGCCCAGGTCTGGACCTTCCTGGAAGACCATCCGCCGGTCACCGTTGACTGGCTGCCCTGGAACCACACGTTCGGCGGCAATCACAATATCAACATGATGCTCCGGAACGGCGGCACTATGTATATCGATGGCGGCAAGCCGGCCCCCGGTCTGATCGAACAGACGGTCGCAAACCTGAAGGAAATTTCCCCGACCCTCTATTACAACGTGCCCCGCGGCTTCGACATGCTGCTGCCGTTCATGGAGAAGGATGCGGACCTCAGGGACAATTTCTTCAAGGACCTGGACGTCATTTTCTACGCAGCCGCCGCGCTGACCCAAAAGGCGTGGGAGCGGATCGAAAATCTGTCGGTCCAGTCCCTGGGCGAGAAGGTGATGCTGGTGTCCGGCTGGGGCGCGACCGAAACCGCGCCGGACTGCACCCACGTCCATTGGCCGATCTCCAAAGCGGGGGTGATCGGTGTGCCGATCCCCGGCACAGAGCTGAAACTCATTCCGAACGAAGAGAAGCTGGAAATTCGGGTGCGCGGTCCCAATGTCATGCCCGGTTACTGGAAAAACGAGGAACTGACCGCCGAAATGTTCGACGAGGACGGGTTCTACTGCATCGGCGACGCGGTCAAGTTCGAGGACCCGGACCGGCCGGAAAAAGGCATCGTGTTCGATGGCCGGGTGTCGGAGAATTTCAAGCTGTCGTCCGGCACCTGGGTATTTGTCGGTGGCTTGCGCACCAACGTGGTAAACGCCGTGCAGAACATTATCCAGGACACGGCCATCGCCGGCCAAAACGAGGAAGAACTGGGCATCCTGGTGTTCCCGAATGTGGCCGGTTGCCGGGCCTTGTGCCCCGATCTGGCCGCCGATGCACCCCTGGCGGACGTGATTGCCCGGACGGAAGTGCGGGACGCGTTGACAGCCGGTCTTCAGGCCTATAACGCGGAGCATCCGGGCAGCAGCACGCGGATCAAGCGGGCGCTCTTGATGGATGAGCCGCCGAATATCGACGCCAACGAAATCACCGATAAAGGCTATCTCAATCAGCGCGCCGTGATCGCGCGCCGGGCCGGCTTGGTGGAGACGCTTTACAGTGATGACGAGGCGGTCATTTTGATCGACTAGACGGACGCGCTTTTTGATTGGCAAAGGCATAAAATTTGGTGTTTATAGCGCCCTGGCGTCGAGCCGCGTGACGAAAAGCAAGAAGATGTGACAAAGCCATGAGCACTGATCTGGTTGCCCGGCAACCGACTGATCTCGAAAAACTGCAGGACGAAGATACGGAAGACTTTGTGACCTTCCGCGTCGGTAAGCAATTGTTCGGCGTGCCGGTTCTTTCCGTCCGCGATATTCTGAAACTAGACAATATAGCCTATGTGCCTCTGGCCCCGGCGATTGTCACCGGGTCCATCAACCTCCGGGGACATATTGTCACCGTAATTGACGTCCGGGTGTGCCTGGGCATGGCGCGCCCCGGTCCGGAGCCTGTGGCGGCGATTGCCGCGCCGGCGGAAGAGCCCGTCGAGGCCGATGCCGAGGATGAGGTTTCCGATGACTTGGAAGCGCCGGACACGGGAACAGAGATAGCGACCGTTCCGGAACCGGCGGTGAAGCCGAAGAAAGCCAAGCCCAAGGAATCTAAAGAAGAGATCGGCGTCACCGTGGAACTGGGCTCTACTCTCTATACGTTGCTGGTAGACGATATCGGCGAGGTGTTGAGCGTCTCCGACGACCAGAGGGAACCTGTGCCAGGCACGCTCAATGCGACGTGGCGGAACTACACCGACTCTGTTTACCGGCTCGAGAAGGGCCTATTGGTGGTCCTGGATCCGGCGAAACTGGTCGATCCGAAGGCTGCCGCTTAAATCTCAGGCGGTTAATGCCGCCGCAATTTCCTCAATCGTCTGAATTCGCTCCTCCCCGCTGTAAGGGACAGCCTCGCCCACGCCCCAGACGGGTCCTGGCCAAGCCGCGTCATTCTGCCGGCGGGAAAGGACATGCACGTGGAGCTGCGGCACGATGTTGCCGAGCGCGCCGACATTGTTCTTGTCGGTCTCAAACAGCGCCGCCAACGTTTCGGACGCTACGGATATTTCCGTCATCAACTGCTGCCTGTCTGCTTCGGCCAGATCATGGATTTCGACGATGCCGGGCCGCATGGGCACCAGGATGACCCACGGGTAGCGGTTGTCATTCATGAAATGGACCCGGCTGAGGGCCAGGTCCTTAATCGGATAGGTGTCGGCGGCCAGGCGGGGATGGAGTGTAAATTCCCCGCCCAAAGCCGCATCAGAGCTTGGCATTATTGGCCGAACAGGCCCTTGATGCCGTCGGTGGCTTTCTTGGCCGCGTCGCCGACGCCTTCAGCCGCGCCGCCCGCACCTTCGGTGACAGACTTCATGGCATTGTCTGCGCCTTCGCTGACACCTTTCATGGCGCCATCCACCATACCACCGACCTTCTTGAACATTTCGGTCGCGGATTTGGTCAGGTCTCCCATCATGGCGTCAATCACCGCGTCCTGAACTTTGGGGATCAGTACGGCGGCGATTTCTTCAGGCGGCAAACCATTTTCCTTCTTGCCGATATTGTCCAGCGAGATGGAGAACGGCGGGAGGGTTTGATCAAGCTTCAGGCCTTCATGAGCCACCGCTTTGACCTTCACGCCGGTCATGCGGAATTTCTCGATGATCAGCTTCTTCTGCGGGCCGTCGCTGGAGGAGGAGGCCGGCTTGCTGCCGGACCCACCGCCGCCATTCGCTTTCACGAACGCGTCAACGTTGTTCTGGATCGCAATGAAGTTGGACGTCTTGAGAGATTCTTGAACCGACGCGCTGGCTTTCAGCGGGTTAAAGTCGAATTTGTTGAACTCGGCAATGACTTCCGGCGCATTGATCAGGATTTCGTTGATGATGATCGTGTCCTTGGTGATCGTGCCGGTGTCGATCTTCACGCTGATATTGTCCAGCTTAAAGGCGTGAGAGGTTTTGAACCCCGACGGGTTGCCGATCTTCAGGCCCGACAGCGATGCCTGGCCCGAAGTCAGGGATAAATCGACCTTGGCCAGCTTAACCTCCGATTTGGTCAGCTTGGGCCCCATTTCCTCGACGGCGGTCTTGATAATATCGCCGGAAAACAGAAACACGCCGGCAACGATGACAACGACAATGACGACGATGCCGCCGATACCATACATAAGTCCTTTTTTCATTTTGCTCTCCTGAGTTTCCGTGCCTTTTAGCGTAAAGGTAGCGGCACGGTTTGTCAGTTTCTTTTCAGAACTCGCGGTTTATGTGCCGCTTAAATTCTGATCCCTAAGAGCCTCGCAGCATTTTTCCCAAGGATAGCATCCTGGTCCGCTTTTGAGATACTCGTGGCACTACGTACAAATTCGTAAGGCTTCTTTTCGCCAAACGGGTAGTCGGTGCCCATGACGATATGGCTGGCGGGCGTTTTGGTCGCCAGGAACTCCAGCATGTCCGTGTTAAACACGACGGTCTCGTAATAAAATTTGCGGAGGTAGCCGCTGATGTTCCGTTTCAAGACGCCGCCATCGCTGCCCGATTTATAGGCGTGGTCCTGCCGGCCGGCATAGTAGGGCAGGTAGCCGCCGCCGTGGGCGATCAGAACCTTCAGCTTGGGGAATTTGTCCATGACGCCTTCATAGATGAGCGACGACATGGCGAGAGTTTCCTCGTAGGGCTGACCCACGGTGAAGGCCATCCCGTGCTTGCGCAACCGTTCGTCGGAATTACCCGCCGGATGGATAAAGATCGGCGCGTTGAGTTGTTCAGCCTTGCGCCAGAACGGATGGAACTTTTTGTCCCCCAACTCCAAGTCACCCAGGATGGTTGGGATCTGCACGCCGCGAATGCCGAGCTTATTTACCAGCCGGTCCAGTTCCTTCACCGCGCGGGCCGGGTCCTGCAGCGGCACAATGCCGAGACCGGCCAGCCGGTCCGGATACTTGTCCATCGCTTCCGCGACGGTGTCGTTGGCTTGGCGGACAATCTTGGCCGCCGTGGCGCCATCCGCCCAGGTCGTATTGTGGTGGATCAGGCTGGGGGAGACGACCATCATGTCGACGCCCATCTTGTCCATGTCCTTGATGCGAAGATCGTTGTTCACCATCCGCGCCATGGTTTCTTCGGATTTCTTGG
>JAYQGD010000146.1:0-6630 GCA_038140415.1 Rhodospirillaceae bacterium | reverse complement strand
GGCCCCGTTGACAGACACACCGGTTCACCGGTTTGATGGGCCGGAGCATAACAAACCCAAAGCCTTTAGGTATACATGGAACGGCAAAAGTCTCTTCAACCTCGTTTGCGCATCTTGCTGGGTCAGGCAACGGCCCTCGGCCCCGGCAAGGCGGAGTTGTTGGAAGCCATCCAAGAGACAGGTTCCATATCCGCGGCCGCACGGCGCATGGGCATGTCCTACCGGCGCGCTTGGACTCTGGTCGACAATATGAACACAGATTTTGTCGAGCCGGTGATCGAAACAAACGCCGGCGGCAAAGGCGGCGGCGGCGCCAGTGTCACACCCCTGGGTGAAGAGGTCATTAGCCGGTATCGCATCATTGAAGAAAAGGCCCTCGACAGCGTGACCGACGAGATCGCCGAGTTCGGCTTCTATCTCGCCGAACATGCCAAGAAGACAGACGGCTGATCAGACCGGAACCTTTTCCAGCTTCGCCGCCGAAAATTTCAATTCCGGTATTTTGCCGAACGGATCCAGCGCCGGATTGGTGAGAATGTTCGCCGCCGCTTCCTGATAGCAGAAGGGCATGAAGATCAGGCCCGCCGGCACGGAAGGTTCTTCCCGAGCGGCCAGCTCAATCTGTCCCCGCCGGGTCGCCACACTCACCTGATCGCCCGGTTTCAATCCCAGTTTGCTCATGTCCGCCGGCGAGACATGTACCGTCGCCTCCGGCTCGATCGCTTCCAGATTGCTGGCCCGCCGGGTCATGGCGCCTGTGTGCCAGTGTTCGAGTAACCGCCCCGTAGTCAGAATATAGGGATAGTTTTGATCCGGCGTCTCGTCGGCAGGTAGCACATCCGCGGGCACCAATTTTCCCCGGCCGGAAGCCGTCGGAAAACCATCAGCGAAAATAACATCATGGCCCGGTGTGTGTTCGTCATCGCAGGGGTAGGTGACCGCGTCTTCCCGCTCCAGCCGGTCCCACGGAATGTGTTCCATAGACGGCATGCACGCCTGCATCTCTTCGTGAACTGCCTGCGGTCCGTCGTAAGCCCAGTCGAGGCCGATCCGCTGCGCAATTTCCTGAATGATCCACCAGTCCTGCTGCGCGTCGCCCGGCATGTCGAGCGCTTTGCGGCCCAGCTGCACCCGCCGGTCTGTATTGGTGACCGTGCCGTCTTTCTCAGGCCAGGCGGAAGCCGGCAGGATCACATCCGCATAGGCCGCCGTCTCCGTCATGAAAATATCCTGCACCACAAGATGGGTCAGCTTCGCCAGAGCCTCCCGGGCATGATGGGAATCCGGGTCGGACATCGCGGGGTTCTCACCCATGATGTACATGCCGTGAATGTCGCCTTCGAGGATCGCATTGACGATTTCGACGACGGTCAGTCCCTTCTCCGGACCAAGCTCGGTGTCCCAGAATTTCTCATAGTCCGCTTTCGCATCCGCGTCAGTGACCAGCCGGTAGTCGGGATACATCATCGGGATCAGACCGGCGTCCGAGGCCCCTTGCACGTTGTTCTGTCCCCGCAGCGGATGTAGACCTGCGCCGGGACGACCGACATGGCCGGTGATCAGCGCCAGCGCGATCAGGCAGCGGGCGTTGTCGGTCCCATGGGTATGCTGGGCAATGCCCATACCCCAGAAGATCATGGCAGCCTTGGCCCGCGCGATTTTGCGGGCGACGATGCGGATTTCCTCCGCCTCGATGCCGCACAATGATGACATAGCTTCCGGGGTGAACGCCTTGATGTGCTCGGCGTACGCCTCGAAGCCTTCGGTGTTGGCCTCAACATACTGCCGGTCGTAGATTTCTTCTTCGATGATCACGTTTAGCATCGCGTTCAACAGCGCCACATCACTGCTGGGCGTGAACTGCAAATAGTGTGTGGCATAGTCACTGAGGCCGTTGCGCCGGGGATCGATCACCACCAGTTCCGCCCCATCTTCCGCTGCGTTCTTGATGAAGGACGCCGCCACCGGATGATTGGCTGTCGGGTTGGCCCCGATCACCACAATCAGATCAGACTCAAGACAGTTGATTACCGGCGCGGTCACCGCGGCCGAGCCGATGGTCTCCAGAAGCGCCGAAACCGACGACGCATGGCACAGCCGGGTGCAGTGATCCACATTGTTGGTGTGAAAGCCGGTGCGGATCAGTTTTTGGAACAGATACGCCTCTTCGTTGCTGCCCTTGGCGGAGCCGAAACCGGCCAGACCGCTCGGCCCGATGAGGCTAAGGATCTCATTGAACCCTTGCGCCGCCGCGTCCAAAGCTTCCTCCCAGGTCGCTTCCCGGAACTGACTGAACGGATCGTCCATCTCCAGCGCCAAATCAGCGTGCTTGGGCACGTCTTCTCTTCGGATCATCGGCACGGTCAGGCGCTGGTCGCTGCTGGCATAATCCATGCCGAACCGGCCCTTCACGCAGAGGCGGCCATGGTTCGCGGGCCCATCTTTGCCCTCCACATGAACGATCTTGTTGTCCTTAACATGGAACTGAACTTGGCAGCCGACCCCGCAATAGGGGCAGACGCTGTCCACCACTTTGTCGGCCTCAGGAATTAGCGCCGCATCTTTGCGCGCCGGCGCCGGCAAAAGGGCGTTGGTCGGGCAGACCTGAACACATTCGCCGCAGGCAACGCAGGTGCTCTCTCCCATCGGATCACCAATGTCGAACACAATAGAACTGCGCGCGCCGCGTGACGCCATGCCGATGACGTCATTCCCTTGGATATCGCGGCAGGCCTGAACACAAAGCTGACAGTGAATACATTTCGAGAGATCGACCGAGATGGCCGGATGACTGGCGTCCGAGTCAACAGTGTCCCGCGCCGGCAGCCGGCTTTCGGAGATATTCATCGTGTCCAGCCAGGCGCGGAAGTCCCCTTCCGGTGCCTGCTGATCGGCCAGCAACAGCTCAAACACCATCTCTCGGGCTTTCACCGCCCGATCGGATGCGGTCTTCACCACCATGCCCTCTGTCGGCTGGCGGATACACGAAGCCGCTAAGGTTCGCTCTCCTTCCACCTCAACCACGCAGGCGCGGCAGTTGCCGTCGCCTTTATAGTCCGTGGCATGGCGATAGCAGAGGTGCGGAATTTTCCCGCCCAGCCGGTCGCTCACCTGCCAGATGCTTTCTCCCGGCCGAGCTTCAACCTCTTCGCCGTCCAGGGTGAATGTCACCGCCTCGCTCATCCCAAATCTTCCCTAAAGTGTTTCAGCGCGGAGGCCACCGGATTGGGCGCGGCCTGGCCGAGCCCGCAGATCGACGCATCGCGCATCACATCCGACAGGTCATTGATTAAAGCCTCATCCAGTTCATCCGCCTCCAGCAGGGTCAGCATTTTTTCGCAGCCCAGCCGGCAGGGCGTACACTGCCCGCAGCTTTCATCGGCAAAGAAATTAAGCAGGTTCTTGGCCACGTCGGCGACACTGTCCTGATCGGAGAAAATCACCACGGCGGCCGAGCCGACAAAACACCCGTGCTCTTCCAACACACCGAAGTCCAGCGCCAGGTCCGCCATATCGGCGGGCAGAATACCCCCCGACGCGCCACCCGGCAGATAGGCCTTGAACGTGTGACCGTCGGCCATGCCCCCGCAATAGTCATTGATCAATCGATTAGCGGTGACGCCCGACGAGGCCAGCACCACCTTGGGCTCTTTCACCCGGCCCGATACGGAATAGTATCTCGGGCGTCCTTCCTTCTGGTACCAGTCTGCGCCCTTCTTCAGGATATCGCTTACCCAATACAGGGTTTCGACATTGTTGATCAGCGTCGGCCGTCCGAACAGGCCCTTCTGTGCCGGGTAGGGCGGGCGGTTCCGGGGAAGGCCCCGGTTGCCTTCGATGCTCTCCAGCAGCGCGCTTTCTTCCCCGCAGATATAGGCCCCGGCACCGCGCCGCAGATGAATGAGGATGCCGCCGTTTAGGCCTGCCGCTTCTACCGCCGCGATCTCTGCGCGCAACAGGTCGTGCACCTGCGGATATTCATCCCGCAGATAGATATATGCGTCCTCGGCGTCGACCACCCACGCGGCGATCAGCATGCCTTCGATCACTTTGTGCGGCGCGGTCTCAAAGCAATACCGGTCCTTAAAGGTGCCGGGTTCGCCTTCATCCGCATTCACCACCATCGCCCGTGGTTTGGGCGCTCCCTCCAAGAACTGCCACTTCCTGAATACCGGGAAGCCGGCCCCGCCCATACCGCGGAGACCTGATTTCTCGATCTCCGCAATCACCTCTTCCCGGGAAGCTTCGCCTGCTAAACAGGCCGAGAGTTTTTCGTATCCTCCCTCCTGCCGATAGGCATCCAGGTTCTGATAGTCCGGAACCTCCGCGTCAAATCGCTGCTTTTCCAGAGCCACACCTACCTCTTTAACAGATGCATTCTGAATCTGCCGCCGTCCGTAAACCGCCACGGGCGCACAGTTGCAGGCGCCCACGCAGGGCACTTTTTCGACTCGAACTGCATCGCCTAAATTGTACTCCAGCTCTTGCGCCAATTCGTTTGCGCCGGCCATTTCACAGGCAATCCCGTCGCATATCCGAATTAACGGACGCGTGTCGGCCTCTTCATTTTCCTTGATGATCTTGAAGTGGTGATAGAAGGACGCGACCTCGTAGACCTCCGCCTGCCCACAGGACATTTCCTTCGCCAGGGCCGCCAGGTGTCCCGCCGACAGATGGCCATAAGTGTCATTGATGACGTGCAGATGTTCGATCATCAGGTCCCGGCGGCGCGGGCTGTCCCCGAGAAGTGCGCGCACCTGGTCCAAGGCGGCGGCATCCACCTGCCGGCCTTTCGGGCGGCCAATTCGCCGTCGTCGCGCATTTTCCGGGGCTGCCGTATCGCCGTCGCCGGATACCGTATCCATGTGCAGAAACTTCCCAGTGAGCTGCCTGAGCTCCGAAAATAGGCTGCCTTGGGCCTGCTATCAAATAATATTCTCGTGGTTTCAACAGCTTCCGGTGTTTTTTCTCACACGCTGCCAGGATATAAAGAACCTCAATCCTGGATTTCCCGCCGGAGTATGTATGTCCGTCAATCCTGCTTTTCGCGTTGCCGAGCTTCTTTGTTCCAGGCTGTGCCATGATTTGATCAGCCCGGTCAGCGCCATCAACAATGGTTTGGAGTTTCTCCAAGGGGATGATCCCGCCATGTTCGAAGACGCGTTGGGCCTGGTGAAGCAAAGCGGCGCCCAGGCCGCCGACCGGCTCGGCTATTTCCGGGTGGCGTTTGGCGTGGGCGGCGACCGGGACTCCCTCGGAATGAATGAAATCAAGGCCTTGGCGGCGTCATTTGCCGCCGAAAAGGGCCTGCAAATCGTTTGGACCGGCGCGGAGTCGGCGGACGAGACCGAAATCGGCCGGGATATGGGCAAACTTCTGCTGAATTTGATCCTGTTTTGCGCCGATTGCCTCCCGCGAAAGGGCACAATTTCCCTGGATATGGCCTTGAAAAGCGAAAATCCGGCGGTATCTATTCAACTTGAAGGTGATAGATGCCAGGTGCGAGAGGACGTTCAACCCGGATTATCCCCGGATATCAGCCCCGAAGACCTGACGGTGCGAAATATCTTGGCGCATATATGTGCCCAGCTCGCATTAATTCAGGGGATGAGCTTGAAAATCCAGGAAGACTCCCAACATCCAATTGTACTGACGGTTTCCTGAAGATCCCGCTTTAGCCAGGGAAAACCGGTCCGGGAATAAAAAGTGCGAAATTCGTTCTTTTTCCCCTTCATATTCAGGGCAATCGTCACCATGTGAACAAGACGCGCCGGTGCGCGATAACAATATTTATGCTGGAGACGCAGCGATGGATGATCTCTTAAGTGAATTTCTAACCGAGACCTCGGAAAGTCTGGCGGTTCTCGATGTGGAGCTGGTGAAGTTCGAACAGGACCCGAGCGACGAAGCCATTCTCTCCAATATTTTCCGGCTGGTTCACACGATTAAAGGCACCAGTGGATTCTTGGGCCTGCCCCGTCTGGAAAAAGTGGCGCACGCCGGTGAGGACGTTCTCGGCAAGTTCCGGGACGGTGAACTGGAAGTGACGCCCGAAGCGGTGACCCTGGTTCTGAAAACCATCGACTGTATCCGTGATTTGCTCGCAGGCCTGGAAGAGGCGGGTACCGAGCCTGACGGAGATGACAGCGAATTGATCAGCCTCTTGCGCGCCATGGCGGACGGAGAGGCGGCGGCCGCGCCGGCTGCCGAAGAGGCCGCGCCTGCCGAAGAAGCTGCACCTGTGGAAGAAGCCGCACCGGCGCCTGCGCCCTCCGGCGGTCCTGTTCTTGATGCCAATGGTTTCCCGGTGGCGGCCGAACTGCTGATCGAGGTGGAGGAAGCCCAGTCTGCCGGCGTCAAAGCCGCGAGCGAAGCCGAAATGGCCGCTGAGATGGCTGCCGAGATGGAAGCTGAGAGCAAGAAGGAAGCCAAAGTGCCCGCACCGGCTGCCAAGGCGGACGCGCCCGCCGAAAAGAAGGACGCCAAGGAAAGCTCCGTCGCCAATCAGACCATCCGCGTCAACGTGGATCTCCTGGAAAATCTGATGACCCTGGTCAGCGAGCTGGTGCTGACCCGGAACTCCCTCAACCAGATGGTCCGCGGCCGCGACGACAGTGAATTCGTGGTGCC
>JAYQGD010000145.1:0-6676 GCA_038140415.1 Rhodospirillaceae bacterium | reverse complement strand
TGATCCCCAAGCGGCCGGGCCGCCACATGTGGGAAACCAATTTCGTCCCCGACCTGTCGAAATTCGAGTTGCGCACCTGGGACAAGCGGGGCGCGGGCAGCTCCAACATGAAGTTCATCCTGGCGGACGGCACCATGCATGCGCACTCGTCGGAGATGCCGGTCGGCACCTACAAGAAAGCCCACCGCCACGGCGCGGACTTCCACGTCTACAGCGTCACCGGCGGCGGCTATTCGCTGCTCTGGTACGAAGAGGACGAGGATTTCGTCCGCATCGACTGGCAGCACGGCGTCGTCTTCGCCCCGCCGGACATGATGTACCACCAGCATTACAACACCAGCACCGTGCCCAGCCGCTATCTGGCCGTGGCGCTCGGCAGCCTGCGCTATCCGTTCACCCAGGAAAAGATGGACCTGTTCATGGGCGTGGATGTCAGCGTCAAGGACGGCGGCCGCCAGGTCGAATACGAGGATCAGGACCCCCGCATTCATCAGATCTATCTGGATGAGCTGGAGAAAACCGGCGTCGAGTCAAAGATGGCCGAGATGATCGACGAAGCGCCCTACATCAAGAAAACCGCATAACCGGCGACAGCATGCACGAACTCGGTTTCGATCACGTCCATCCGTCGGAAGAGGAACGGGAACAGCTCAGCGACGCCATCTGGTCCGTGGACAATGTGGAGTTCACCACCGTCGGCGTGGATGTGGGCTCGTCCACCTCGCACCTCATGTTCGCCAAGGTGCATCTGCAGCGCCTGGCCGAGGCCCTGTCCAGCCGCTTCGTCGTGGTGGGAAGGGAAATTCTCTGGCGCTCGCCCATTCGGCTGACCCCCTACCGGCCCGACTACACGATTGATGCGGAGGAGCTCGGCCTGTTCATCGACAACGCCTATACATCCGCCGGGCTGCAGCGGGACGATATCGATTCCGGCGCGGTGATCCTGACCGGCGAGGCGCTGAAGCGCACCAATGCGCGAGCCATCGCCGACCTGTTCGCGGCTGAGTCCGGTAAATTCGTCTGCGCGTCGGCCGGGCATAATCTTGAGGCCTTGATGGCGGCCCACGGGTCCGGCGCGGTGGAGCTGTCCCGCCAGGAACACAAGACCTTCCTCAATATCGATATCGGCGGCGGCACGACCAAGTTTGCCCTGGTTCATGGCGGCCGGCTGCTGGAAAGCGCCGCGGTCGCCGTCGGCGGGCGTTTGGTGGCGCTGGACGACGACGGCGCCCTGGTGCGCATCGAGGAACCGGCGGAGCGTATGGCAGAGGCCGCCGGCATCAAGTTGGAACTGGGCGAAAAGCTGTCAGCCGGCGACCGGGAAAAGCTGGTCGCCACCATGATCGATGTGCTGATCCGCTCCGTCGCCCGGGAAGCGCCCAATGACCTGATCAACGATCTGATCCTCACCCCGGCGCTGCCCACCGACATCAAGATCGACGCGGTGACCTTTTCCGGCGGTGTCTCCGAATACGTATTCGGCCGGGAGACCGTGGATCACGGCGATCTCGGCGGGGATATTGCCGCAGGGGTGACAGAGGCCCTGAAAGACGGCCGCATCCCCTACCCGGTCTATGACCCGGGCCAGGGCATCCGCGCCACCGTGGTCGGCGCGTCCCAGTTTTCCGTCCAGGTCAGCGGCAACACCATCCATATCAGCCGCCCGGACCTCCTGCCCATCCGCAACGTGCCGGTGATCCGGCTGGGCTTGGCTCTGGAAGGCGAAATCGATTCCGGGGCCGTGGCCGAAGACATCCAAAAGAGCTTCAACCGGTTTGATATTGATCCCAAGGAGACCGCCACGGCGCTGGCGTTTACCTGGGAGGGCGAGCCCGCCTATCAGCGCCTGTTCGCGCTGGCCAAGGGTATCCGGGACGGCTATGCGGACGCCATCGCCGCCGGCCACGCGGTGATCCTGGTGATGGAAGGCGATGTGGCCAAAACCATGGGCAATCTGCTGATGAAGGAGCTGGACGTGCCCGGCGATATCATCTCCCTGGACGGTGTGCAGTTGCGGGAGTTCGACTATATCGACGTCGGCGAGCTGGTGCAGCCGGCCAATGTCGCGCCGCTGATCATCAAGTCGCTGCTGTTCACCGCCGATGACCGGCACGGCGACGACGGTCACAGCCATACCCACCATCATCATGACCATGATCACCCCCACGACCACTCTCATGATCACGAGCACCATCATCACGATTGAGGCGCGCGCCGAAGCGGGCCATAATCCGGCATGACCACGGCAACGCAAACACTCGCCCATGACGGACGGGTCCTCGGCCTGATCGGCGCGGGGCACCTGCTCAGCCATTTCTATCAGTATACGTTTCCGGCGCTGATCCTGTATTGGAGCGTCGAGATGGGTGTCTCCTATGCCGCGCTCGGCCTGGTCATGACCCTCTTCGCGCTGTCCACCGGGATCGCGCAAATGCCGGCCGGCATGCTCGTGGACCGCTACGGCGCGAGACCCGTGTTGGTTATCGGCTTGCTGATCACCGCCGGGGCCATGGCCTATATGTCGCGCTCGGACGGGATGGAGATGATCTACGTCCTGGCCGTCATCGCCGGCATCGGCAACAGCGTGTTTCACCCGGCGGATTACGTGATCCTCAATTCCTCTATCGATCCGAGCCGCATGGGCAAAGCCTTCAGCCTGCACACGTTCAGCGGCCATTTGGGCAGCGCCTTCGCCCCGGCCACCATCATCTTCCTCGCCACGCTGCAGGATTGGCGGTTCGCGCTTTTGACCACCGGCCTGTTGGGCGTCGCCGTGGCGCTCGTGGTGTTTCTCCAGGGCGGCGTCCTGCAGGATGATCAGGTCGCCAAAAAAGCCGACGGCGCCAAGAACGACGGCGCCAGCCTGGGCGCCAGTTTCAAACTGATGATGTCCAAGAACATGCTGCTGTTTTTCCTGTTCTTTATGTTCGCCTCGCTCTCATCCGGCGGTGTGCAGAGCATGTCGGTGGTGGCGCTGGTCGACCTGCACGGCATCGACCAGATCAGCGCCGGCACCGCCCTCACCTTCTTCCTGTTCGCCAGTGCGACGGGCATTCTTTTGGGCGGTGTGGCGGCGGACAAGTTCGACCGGCACGACCGGATCGCCGGGGGCTGCTTTGGCGTTTCCGCCCTCATCTTTGCCGGGGTCGCCACCTGGATACTGCCGGCGGCCGTGATCATCTTCGTCTTCACCATCGCCGGGCTGGCCCAGGGCATGATCCGCCCAGCCCGGGACATGATGGTCCGCGCCGTCGCGCCCAAGGGCACCACCGGCCGGGCCTTCGCCTTCACCTCCATGGGCATCGCCTTCGGCAGCGGCGTCGCCCCGGTGTTCTTCGGCTATCTGGTGGATCAGGGCGCCAGCAACTGGCTGTTCTGGCTGCTGGTCGGCTTCAACATCATCGCCATCGGCACGATCCTCGGCCAGGGCGATATCTCGGCGAAGTCTGAAGCGAAAACGGAATAGACCCATGATGGACTCCCTCGACCACACCCGCCGACCCGCCGTGATGGGCGAGCCTGTGGCCGACGGCGCTGCCTGGGCGCCGGCGGAGATCACAGCGACCGACGCCGGGGTGTTTCACTGGACAGACGAAGAACTAGCGGAGATCGATCAGGCCACCAGCGCGTTTGACGCCACCGGCCAAGACCCGATCGAGGTCAATCGCGAGAACTTCCCCCTGCCCCTGACCCAAGCCAAGCTCGCCGATATCTTGGCGGAACTGAAGGACGGGGTGGGGTTCGCGTTGGTTCACGGCCTCGACATCGCCAAGTACAATCGCCGCCAACAGGTGATCCTCTATCTGGGGATAGGCGCCTATCTCGGCAGGCCGGTGTCGCAGAACGGCAAGGGGCATGTGCTGGGCCATGTGAAAAACCTGGGCCACGACTATGACGACCCGCGCTACCGGGCCTATCACAGCCGCAACGAGCTGGAGTTCCATTCGGATTCCTGCAACGTGGTCGGGCTGTTGTGCCTGCGCCACGCCAAAACCGGCGGGCTCTCCAAGATCGTCAGCGGCGTGCAGATTTATAACGAGATGCTGGCCCGCCGCCCCGATCTGGTGGAGGCTCTGGCGCTGCCCGTCCACCGGGACCGGCGCTGCGAAATCCCCGACGGCATGCAGCGCACTTGGCAGGTCCCGATCTTCAGCATCGTCGACGGCTATCTGACCGTGGTCGGCGCCGGCAAATACGCCTTCTCCGCCCAGCGTTTCCCGGAGGTGCCCAAGTTCACCGACGCCCAGATCGAGGGGTTCGAGCTGTTCACCCAACTCTGCGAGGAGCTGCAGCACTATCAGGAGTTCCAGCCCGGCGACATCCAGTTCCTCAACAACCACGTGATCCAGCATTCCCGGACCGAGTTGGAGGACTGGGACGACGAGGACAGGAAGCGCCACCTGTTGCGGCTATGGCTAGAAGTACCGGGCCTCCGCCCGATCCACGAAAACTTCAAAGACCGGATCAACGGGATCATCGTCCCCGGCACAAAACTCAACGCGCCGTTAGAGGCGGAATAAGGACTAGTTCGGCGCGGGCGCCGCTTTCCCCCTACTTCCCCCGGCGCATCGTCAGGAGCGTTCCCCGCAATCCCCGCGCGTCGGTTTGCGGCAGGGAGCAAATCTGCCCCTTACACACATAGGCCGTGGCCTTGCCGTCGAGTTGGGTTTTGTTCATCGCCGGGTGGGTGTCGGGCAGGTCTTGTCCCGGCTTGATGATCTGGAACACGCGGGTGGGCAGGCTGGTCCGCATGACCGTCCAGGCGAGCCGGCGGGTGTCCCGCGCGCCGCGGCCGCCGATCACCACGATCTGCAGGGCGTCGCGGAAATCCTCATAGGCGTTTAGAAGGCCATTGCGGCCGAAATTGGGCTCCATCACCCAGCTGCCGATATCCTTGATCAGCCGCTCCCCTTCGTCCCGCCACAGGTTTTTGCCGGTGATGTAGTACAGCCGGGCCAGAACCTGCAGCATCTGCGCATTGCCGGACGGATTGGGCACATCCAGATAGGGTTTCAGCCGGGCCACCAGCGCCGCATCCGAATCCTCGGCCACGGCGAAATACCCGCCGGCGGCCTCGTCCTTGAACAGCGTGATGGCCTGACGGGCAAAGCTTGAGGCCTCATCCAGATACAGCGTGTCGCCGGTCGCCTCATAGAGCGCGAGCGCGGCCAGGGCCATGGACGCATGATCAGGCAGGTCGGCCCACGGCCCCTTGGTGGTGCCGACCGCCGAGTGATGCAGCCGGTCGTTGGGCCCGGCCAGAGTGGACCGCACATTGCCGTAGACCTGTTGCGCGAGCCCTAAGAGCTGCGGCTGGCCGAAGGCGAGCCCGGCCTCGGTAATGGCTTCGATCGCCATGCCGTTCCAGGCGGCGATCACCTTGGCATCCCGGCGCGGGCGGAACCGGTCGCCGCGCAATTTCCGGAGCTCGTTGCGAATACCCTCGATCCGGAACGCCGTTTCCCGCAAGCCCATATTCATCTGCTTGGCGATCTGCTGGAGGTCGAGTTCCGTGCGATGCAGCACGCCGAAATCCGTGTCGCTGTCGAGGGTTTTGCCCTCCAGCGGCCCGAGTCCGTAATAGTGGGCGAACAATCCGTCGGCCGGGCCCAGGACATCGCGAATTTGCTTGCGGGAATAGGTATAGAACGCGCCCTCTTCCTCCTCGCCGTTGGCCGCCTCGCTGTCCGCATCCAGCGCCGCGGCGAGCCCCCGGTTGCGCATGGCCATCTCGCGGACAAGGAAGTCGATGGTTTCCATGGCGCGGGCCTGTAACAATCCGTTCTTGG
The DNA here is from genome assembly GCA_038140415.1 of Rhodospirillaceae bacterium. Lineage (GTDB taxonomy): Bacteria > Pseudomonadota > Alphaproteobacteria > Rhodospirillales > UBA2165 > JAYPHU01. The sequence continues at coordinate 887 of JAYQGD010000145.1, read as the reverse complement.
TTTCCCGCCAGACCATCACCAGCAGGCGTAAAACGCGTGCATTGGTGTCCAGCATCTTCTCGAAGTGCGGCGTCTTCCATTCCCGGTCCACGGCATAGCGGTAGAACCCGCCGTCGATGTGATCATACATGCCGCCGTTGGACATGGCGGTCAGCGCGCCCACCACAGCGGTGCGGTAATTGGCCCGCCCGGTGCGCAGATAGGCCCGCCACAACAGCTCCAGCTCGGTGATCATGGGGAACTTGGGCGCACCGTCGAACCCGCCGTCGAAGGAATCCACCGCCGCCGACAGGAACCTGACCGCCTTGTCCACATGGGCGTAGCCGAGCTGGCTTTTGGCGTCGCCCCCCTCCGCCTTCTTCATGAAGTCCACCAGGCGCGCCGCATCCCGGGCGGCGGACTCGCCTTTGGTGTCGAACACGGTTTTCACGCGGGATAGGATATCGATGATCCCCGGCACATTGCCCCGCGCCTCCCTCGGGAAATAGGCGCCGCCCCACACCGGCTTGGCGTCGGGGGTCAGGAACACGTTGAGGGGCCAGCCCGTGGGCTGATCAATCGCCGACATGGCGCGCTGGAAGAACTCGTCCAGGGCCGGCATTTCCTCCCGGTCGATGAGGATGGGAAAGTAATCCCGGTTGATGACCGCGCCGACGATGGGATCGGCGAAGCTTTCCTTGCGCATCACGTGGCACCAGTGACAGGCCAGATAGCCGATCGACAAAAAGATCGGCTTGTTGGCTTTCTTGGCGTCCGCCAGCGTATCCCGGTTCCACGGCCGCCAGTTCACCGCATCCAGCGCATGCAATTTCAGATAGGGGCTCGCCTCCGTATCCAACTGGTTCTTGGCGGAGGACGGCGCGGGCGCAGCAACAATCAGCACACAC
>JAYQGD010000144.1:0-6688 GCA_038140415.1 Rhodospirillaceae bacterium | reverse complement strand
GCCGGAGGTCTGCATGCGGGATCGGGGCAGGATCAGGCAGACGCCGAACAGAATGGCGATACCGATCAGGCACAGGGTGAAAATGGCGGACGGCGAAGTTTGTTCCAAGATGCGCCCGCCCAGAACCGCGGTCAGGATAAAGGTGATGGAGCCCCAGAGCCGGATACGGCCATAGTTAGCATCCTCCTGCCGGACGATATGCATGGTCAGGCTTTCGCCCAGCGGCTGGGTCGACGACCAGAACATAAAGAACAGGACGGAGACCAGGAGGATCGGCCAAAAGGTCTCAGTCAGGCCGTAGGACGCAAAGGACAAGGCGGCCAGACCGGACAGCGCCACCATCAGCGGCTGGCGAATGCCGCGACGGTCAGCATATTGGGCGATGAACGGGTTGGTGAAGCCCCGGACAAACGGGGCGGCAGCCAGGACGATCCCGATTTCGATGGGCGTCAGGCCCTTTGACGATAACCAGACCGGCCAAAACGGCAGGAGCACGCCGACAACGGCAAAATAGGCGGCGTAATAGAGGGCTAATCGGGCGGGGTTCACGATGATGCCGGGTCCTGCAGAGATTGCGGACCGACAATACGGCTAAATATCCCGGTTGGGAATGCTATCGCTCTCCCCGCTACTGTCCGTAGCGCTGCCACTCCGTCCATTGACCGGGAGGGAGACCGTCACGGTCGTGCCGAGACCCGGCCGGCTTTCGATGTTCATCTGTCCATCATGGGCCAGGATCAGTTCCCGTGAGAGGGGCAAGCCAAGTCCCGTGCCCTCGTGTCCGGCAGAACTGTTCGCGCGGCCAAATCGCTCCAGCGCTATTTGGATTTCTTCCTCGTCCATACCCTGGCCGGAATCCTTAGTGGTGATGTTCAGGTTGGCGTGGCTTCCCATGGCGGCCCGAACGGCAATTGAACCGCCCTCCGGCGTAAACTTCGAAGCGTTGGTCAACAAATTCACCAACACCTGCTTGATCCGAAGCTGATCCACCATGATGTCCGGCAGATCGGTTTCCACGGATACATTGAGGGTCTGATTATTGTCGTCGATACGTTTGGCCAGCATCAATACGGATTCTTCAACCAGTTCGTCGACATTGGTCAGGACCCGGTTCAGCTCCAGTTTGCCGGCTTCGATGGCCAAGTAATCCAGCAGATCGTTGATCAGCCCCAAGAGGTGTTTACTGGATCCCTTGATATAGTCGAGATACTCCGACGCTTTCTCGGTCGACAGCATCCCTTTCTGGTTCAATATCTCCAGAGTCTCCGAAAAGCCGTTGATGGCGTTCAGGGGCGTGCGCAATTCGTGGCTCATATTCGCCAGAAAGTCGGATTTTGCACGGCTTGCCTGCTCAGCCTCCGCAAGGGCGCTTTCCGCCCGGGTTTTGGCTTCTTCCAGGGCTTCCTGATAGGAGAGATTTTCTGTCTCATCCCGTGCAACCGCGACCAGAATGTAGTGATCATCGTACTTGATGGCGCGGGTGCGGACGCTGACCGGGAATTCACTACCGTCTTTGCGCCGCTGAGCGCCATAGAGCGTGGTGACCTCGCCCGGCGGGGATTTGTAATTTCTCAAGCCTTCCTTACTGGTATCAAGCTTCACCTCGATATCCGCGACGGTCATCGTGAGAAGTTCGTCCTTTGAGTAACCCAGGCTTTCGCAGGCGGTTTGGTTGACGTCGATCAAACGTCCGTACGGATCGTTGGTGATATCGACCACAAAGATGGCGTCGGCGGCGCTTTTGATGATCGCCCGGTATTTGCGCTCCGATTCCTTCAGCAGGGTTTCGTGGATTTCCGACAGCGTGTCATAGCGCTTCTGGATGGTCACATCGATCATCGTTGCGTCGGAGCGGATGAAATTCCCCGCCGAATCCTTAAATCCGTTCGCTGAGATTAAGACATCAATGACTTGCCCGTTCTTTTTGCGAAGCTGATAGGGGATATCCTTGCAATATCCATCTTCGAAAAACTGAGGCAGTACCTGCAACAATCGTTCACGAGAGCTCTCTGTGTGAAACTCCCTCGCGCGCCGGCCGATCACCTCGCCGCGTTCGTATCCCAGCGTTTTCAGCCAATGGTCGTTGACGTCGCAAATTGTGCCGTTACGGTCGAGGCTGTGCATCATCACCGGGGTGTCATTGTAGAGCCGGCGATACCGGTGTTCATTGATCTGCTGTTGTGTTTCGGCGAGTTTCTGTTCGGTAATGTTCGAGGAGACGCCCCGGTATCCGGAAAACTCTCCGTCTTTATTCAGAAGGGGCATGCCGGATATTCTGAGGTAAACAGTCCCTTGGCCCGGCACCTAAAAAACGCACTCTTCATTTTTGAAGTACGAATGAGCCGACATTAATTGCTGCAAGCGTTCCGCTTGCTCGGCGCTTGCATGCCAGAGTCCCTTTGCCTCTATTTCCTTGCCGGTGAGTCCCTTTCCGGCGCCCTCGGGCCAGCCGAAAATGTTGTAGAAGCCCTCCGAAAAATAAGTAAATCTGAGCTCTCTGTCGGTTTCCCAAATCCAGTCGGCGCTCAAATGGGCCACATCGCGGAAACGCTGATATTCAAGCGCATTGTTGACCGTGGAGCGGTCTTCTTTGGATAGCCCCAACGCCTCGTTTTGAAGCCGTTCAAACTCGTTTCTCGCCCTCATGCCGAATAGATTGATGGCGTTTAACACCCGGTGTTCATCTTCATAGGGTGTGTATTTGAGGGCCAAAAGAATGCCAACCGGGCCTGTATCCGGAGAGGCGATCGGAATACCGACATACGCGTCAAACTTCGCCTCTTTGATCATCCGGTCATTCGGAAAGCGCCTTCTGAGCCCGGTTGGATAAAAGCAAGGGCGTCCGGAGATCACCGTGGCGCAGGGGGTATTTTCTAGGGAATATTCGAAATTCTTTCCGAAACTGCGATCCTTCAGAAACGACAGGGTTTGAACGCTGGAAGCCGTGTCATCGGTCAGTACGCCGATCAACGCGGCGTCGGCATTGATTTCGCTCACTAGGTTCAACAGCAGGGAGTCAAAGGAACTCCTGTCGTGCGCGTTAAGAGCGGCAGCGACTAAAGACTCCCTGGTTCTGGTTCCAATTGTGTTCATCGATCTGGTCCGGTACGGGGCCGGACGGCTTTTAAAGTTTCGGTTCTATGTTTCTGTATTCGGGATACTTCAAATTAAAATCAGTCAAAAAAAGCGGGTATCGGATACCAATATCTTTAGATATGGAATTGTGGTCAAACGTAATAGGCCGATTGAAACATATGGAAATATTCAGGCGCACTATAGAAACAAAAAGGGGGCGAAAACGCCCCCTAATACCCGAAATTAATACTTATAGGTGAATTACTATCGTAAAGTTATACTACAACCAAACTTGCATGACGTAGTCGAATGGACCCTCGACATTAACGAGGTCGACCCGCTGGAGCTGAATTTTATAGCCGTCGCCGGTCTTCTTCAGCGTGTGGGTATACTTGCCGCCGAAGAAGCGCTGCTCTTCCAGCCGGTATTCGATCATATGAAAGCGAGATGTCACCACTACATCGCCGGTGCTGTCGTCCTCACTTTGCACCATGACGTTGGAGACCACATGGCTGGTCCGGTGGCCGGCCTTTTGGGAGTGCGCGTAGGGGTGTTGAACCCGGCGGACGCGCATGTCCATGAGATAGTGATCTTCGTAGAAAATGTTGGGTTGACGCTCTCCGGTTTCCTGTTCCGGGTCCGCCGGCATCCAGTAGATGCCTTCCGGTGTGAACAGGTCCAGCCAGTCGGTCCATTGCCGCTGATCGAGGATTTCGGCTTGCCGGAAGAGGAACTGTTCCACTTCGCGTTGAGTGTCCGTAGACACGGCTAGTGCATTGTCTTTAGGCATTATTTTCCTCCCGGCTTTAAGCCGACATATACTCTTTCCAGGCGGCGAACATGTTGCGCATGGGCTGTTCACTCATCCCCGTGACGGATGTGGTGACACCGTCAACAGTGGTGTCCTGACCAACGTTGCGGTGGAAGCTGACCCAGTCGCCGCCGCCTTCCAGCGTCAGACCATCCTGGCAGGCGCGGAAGTTGTTGAGGTCGTCGGCGTTCACCATCGTGGAGGGCGAATTGACGTGGTAGTAGTAGGCCAGCGAGCGGTCATATATTCCTTCGGGCGCGCCCTTTAATTTGAAGTGCCAAATCTCGGTCAGGGTCTTGTTTGCCGCCAGTGGCCGTACGGCACGAAGCTGCTGAAGCGGCGGCTGCACCGACAGGCACGGATAGACCAGAACGTGGTGGACGTTGGTGCTGAGGATTTCATCCATTCGCTCAGCGCCGTAGGCTTTGGTCAGCGCTTCCTCGTGGGCCACGGTGACCGGGTCCCGGGGACGCAATCCCATATAGCCGGCGAGAACCGTATGGCCATAGGGATGACCGATGGTGTCCAGGCTGTCCCATTTTTCGTAGGGCAGGGTGAAATCGGCGAGGTACTGATAGCCCTGAGGCGGCTCTTCGCCGGTTTTCTGCTTATAAACTTTCTGCATGTCCGCCGCGGCGTCGCCCGTGGAGTGGTGGGTGATCGACGGATGGACCGCATCCAGTTGATTTTCAAGGAAAATTTTCCAGTTGGAATGCTGGACGATGCGGAAGCAGTTCATCACGATCTCGCATTCGCCCTCGGGGGAGCGGTTGCAGATATCGTCGAACGCGGCCTTCGCGCCCTGGCCCAGCCACTCTTCCAGGGATGGGCCGTCCGCGGACAGGCTGGCAAAGACAAAGCCGCGATAGGTGCCCTGACGCTCGGCCCGTTTCATCTGCAGTTGAGGATCGTTGAGCTCGATAATCCCGTCATAGCCCTGCTTCATGGGCACATTGCGTAAGGAGCCGTCCATATTGAACTGCCAGGCGTGATAAGGGCAGCGGAAGGCTTTTTGCGTGTTGCCGTGGTGATTATTGCAGATCAGCGCACCGCGGTGCGGGCAGCGGTTGTAGAGGACATGGACCTCGCCGTCTTCGGCGCGGGTCAGGATCATCCGTTCCTTACCGACCCAGGTGGTCCAATAGTCACCCGGGTTCGGGACCTGACTTTCGTGGCCGATATAAATCCAGGATTTGTAAAAAATCCGTTCCAGCTCTTCCCCGAAAACCTCTTCGTCGGCGTAGCAGGCTTTGTGCACGCGATCCGGTTCAACCAAGGAGCCAAGGTCATAATTCTGATCTTTAGGCATTTTTGCCTCCGATTTTGGTATTTGCCATAGATCAGAGAGTCACAAATTTTCAGCATTAAGGCCAGCCCAATGTTTAAAAATTTGTGTCGGGTTATTGCACTCCCCGGTCGACTGTGACCAACTTCGCGAAGAAGGAGCGAGGCGTATGGTCAAACTGATTGAAGAAGATGTGCAAACCAAGGAAGTGTTCGACTGGAAAGGCGTGCACTTGCTGCATTTCAGCGGTTCCTCCTGTTCCCAGAAGACCCGGATTTTCTTGAACCTGAAGGGGATCGAGTGGGACTCCCATTTGATTGATCTCGCCAAGGGGGAGAATTTCACGCCCTGGTATTTGGGCATCAACCCGCGGGGGTTGGTGCCGACCATGGTGATCGACGGCGAGGTGCATATCGAAAGCAACGACATCATGACAGAGCTTGATGCCCGGTTTCCGGAACGCAAACTGATCCCGGCCGGTCAGGAAAACCGGATGAGCGAGCTGTTGCACCACGAGGATGATCTGCACCTGGATCTTCGCACGATCACCTTTCGCTATACCCAGCCCAGGGGGAAGGCGCCCAAATCGACGGAAAGCCTCACCAACTATCGCGACTTCGGCAGCGGCACCGTCGGCGGCGAAAGAGACAGCCACAAGGACCGGGAGATCAATTTCTGGGAAACGGCGGCCCGCGAAGGGCTGACCGACGGGGCAATTCGGACGTCCGCGGCCCGGTTTCGGGAAACGCTGAGTGAGAACGACGAGATACTATCCGGGCGGAAATACCTGATGGGCGACGACCTCACCGTGTTGGATATTGCCTGGTTCGTCTATACGTTCCGGCTGATCCGCTGCGGCTATCCGATGGAGCGGCTGCATCCCCACGTCTTTGAATGGTTTACCCGGCTTCGGGAGATGCCGGAGATTGCCTCGGAAATCGGTGTGCCGCCAGAGGTACAAAAGGCGGTCGAGGAAAATCACCGCCGTCAGCAGGAAGAGGGCTCCACTCTCGTCGACGTGACCGGCTACTAGGCTAAGCTTCCGCGTATGGCCTCTCTCACCATGTCTAAAAACTTGCAGGGCATGATGCTGGTCCTGGGTTCGACCCTGTTCCTGGCCAGCATGGCGGCCATGGTGCGCCATCTGTCGGACAGCGTACCGCCCATGGAGGCCGCCTTTTTCCGGAATTTCATCGGCCTTTTGATTTTGTTGCCGACGCTGTTCAAATACGGGCCCTCACTCCTGAAGACCGACAACCTGGGTTTTATGGCGCTGCGTGGGGTGGTCAATGCCGGCGCCATGATCACTTACTTTCTGGCGATCACCATGATCCCCTTGGCGGAAGTGGCCGCGCTGAACTTCACCGTGCCGTTGTTCGTGTCCTTGCTGGCGGTGCTGATCCTGAAAGAGCGGATGGGGATGCGCCGGACGCTGAGTTTGGTCATCGGCTTTTCAGGCGCCTTGATCATTATCCGGCCGGGCGTCGAGATCGTGCATGTCGGCGCCATATTCGCGC
>JAYQGD010000143.1:0-6696 GCA_038140415.1 Rhodospirillaceae bacterium | reverse complement strand
TCATGAAACCACCGCGCGGCCTGTTCGTGCCGTTTGAGCTCGGCCGGCCTTTCGGCGTGGCCAACGAGCCGGACTTCCAGCGCCGGGTGCTGCTGGACGCGTTGAAGCTTTTGGAACGGACCGACGGGCCGATGCTGGAAGACTTCCCGGACGAGGCGCCGGGCGGCAACGCAGAGGACCAGGAAGGCTGGACCTGTCCGGTCAACTTCCCGAAGCCGGAAGCAAACTTGTCGGACGCGGAGAAAACCGCGCAAGCCATCAAACAGGAAGTCGCCCTGTTGGCGCCTTGGTATGATGAGGCTCTCAAGGCCATGAAGGGCCGGCGGCTCGACGGCATGACCACGCTCAGCCACGATCAGATCGCCGACTTCATGACGGCGTGGGCGGCGGATCAGTCGGTGGAAAGCATCATCGACGGCGAAGGCATTATCCGGGCGCTGAAACTGGCGGCGGACGATCTCCGGCACTTTTACTACCAAGCCGCCATGGCCAAACCGGGCATCCGCTCGGACGTGGAACTGGGCGACTGGTTCTATGGGGAGACCCAGGCCGGCAAACTGTTCATCAAAATCCGCGAAATCATGCTGAACAGCGATCACGACGGTATGAAGGCGGCCGGGCGCACCAACTATGTGCCCAACGCCATGCTGAGGCACACGTGATAGACTAGTCGTCCAGTTTTCCAGAAAAGCGGGCTCCAACAGCCCGCTTTTTTTTTGCGGGAATAACCTGATCGCGGATATTGTTTACTAACCGGAATGGACTACATTGTAGGTATGATCACAAAATTGTCCCACGGTCGGATTGGATTCCCCGGCGCTCTTCTCGCCTCGCTGCTGGCGCTCGTTGGGTGCAACGTGACCCTCGTCGACCGCGCTGCACCACGAGGACGCTCTATCCGTATTTGAATATGCGGCCGCCGACAGCGATGCCTATGTCGAAATCGTCGGCAATCCCACGGGCGCGGAACAAGCGGCCCTCACGAAATCCGTCCTGGAAAAGTTCGAAAGCAATTGGGGTCACCTTCGCGCCCGGTTCAAGCCCGGCACGCCGCCCCGGGACAACCCCTACAAGGTCCGGGTGATCTTTGACGTGCCGCAAAGCTGGGGTCCTCACGCGCTTTGCGCCGAACCTGCCAATCAGTTCCCGGCAAACTCATCTGAACGCCTCCACATAATGGTGCTGTTCTGCGGTGATGGTCCCCTCTCGGAAATCCGGGGCAGCCTCAAACGGCCGGCGAGCTTGACCGACCCTGCGCTGCAAAAGTCCCTCAACTTCCTAATCTGGCAGTTTGTGGTGGAACACCCTCAACGCGGCACCGACTGCGACACAACCAGTTCCTGCTGAGCGCAAGCACCGGATAGCGTCCTACTCCTAAAGCACTATGCTTTCGGCTTTCCGGGGGCGGCCCCACGCCCTATGATCCGTCCTCGCTCCGTTAAACGCCCTGTTCGATAAAAAGAAAAACCAACGCCCATGACCGACCCGCAAGCCGCGCCCCAAGCACCCGCGCCTGAAAAGCAATCCTTCGCCGCGCTCCGTCATCGCGGCTTCTTCTGGTATTTCCTGTTGAGCGCCATGGCCATGATGGCCGACAGCGTGGAGCACGTGGTCAGTTACGACGCCATGTGGGATAAGTTCAAATCCCAGGAGCTGCAGGGCTTCGCCGTCATCTCCCACTGGGTGCCGTTTCTGCTGTTCTCCATCCACGCCGGCGCGCTGGCCGACCGGGTCGATCCCCGCAAGGTGATCATCTTGGGCATGGTCCTGTTCATGATCGCCACCCTGGGCTGGGGCTATTTCATCCTGACCGACACGCTGGAGGTCTGGCACGCCGTCGTCCTGCTGATCATTCACGGGCTGGCCGGCGTGTTCTGGGCCCCGGCGGGTCAGATGCTGATCCACGATATTGTCGGCAATGACCGGCTGCAAAGCGGCGTCCGGCTGATGGCCACGTCCCGCACCCTGGGCGTGATGATGGGCCCGGCCATGGGCGGCGCGCTGCTGCTGTTCTTTGATCACGCCTGGGCGCTGATTCTGAACGCGCTGATTTACGTACCGCTGATCATCTGGTGCCTGAAAGCACCCTACGGCCCGGCTTTCTACCCGCCGGAGAAAAAGCGCCGTCCCGCCGCCATGCGGGGCATGGCCGACATCGTCGCAGCCCTGAAAGCCGCCGCCCAACACCGGACCATCCTGTCCATGACGTTGCTGGCGGGGGCCGCGTCGTTCTTCGTCGGCAATGCCCACCAGGCCCTGATGCCGGAATTCACCGACCTGCTGGTGCCCACCGGCGTCACCGGGCTCAGCGAGAACACCATGCACTATGTGGCGCTGTTCGGGGCGAGCGCGGCCGGCGCCCTGATCGCCGGCGTGGTGCTGGAAAGCCGGAGCCTACTGACCGCCCAGCCCCGCACCGCGTTCACGCTTGTCTTTTTCTGGTGCGTCGCCATGGGCAGCTTTGCCATTTCCGGCAACTACTACCTGTCGTTCGCGCTTCTGCTGGTCGCCGGGTTCCTGGACCTGTCGTTCAATTCCATGACGCAAACGCTGGTGCAGTTGAACGCGCCGGCCGACGCCCGCGGCAAAATCCTGGGCCTCTACGCCGTCTCGTCTTTGGGGATGAAATCCTTCAGCGGCGTCACCGTCGGTATCGCCGGCGGCCTGATTGGCATTCAGTGGAGTTTGGGCCTCAGCGCCGCCGCCCTGTTCCTGTTCACCATCGGCCTGATGGCCTACGCGATGGCCCTACCTGCACAGGAACCGGCGGAGTAACCCCCATTAATCCTTGCAGGCAGTTGTTTTAAGCCTAGACTAAATCCCGAGTATTTGAGGGGTTTGGCGAGGCATGAACGCGGCGGAGATCAAACAACTGGCGACGGACCTGGGCGCCGATCTGGTCGGCATTGCGTCGGCCGAGACCCTGAACGCCTTCCCGCCGGACCCGCAATGGCCGCAGACCCCGGACCGTATCTCCCCCCACGTCAAAAGCGTCGTCGTCATCGTCCAGCACATCCCGGTCGCCGGCTTCCGCGCCAAGCACAATATCGCCGTGCAGTATCTGGACATGCTGGTGCTGCGGCGCATGGACCGGATCGCCTACAAGATCGCCGATCATCTGGAGCGCGCCGGGCATCCCAGTTTTGTCACCGCCGCCCAGGAGACCGACTGGAACCTGAAGACCGCCAGCTACGGCCGCCTCAGCACCCGGCATTTGGGGATTGAGGCCGGGCTCGGCACCTTTGGCCTCGAGGTCAACATCCTCACCCCGGAATACGGGCCCCGGCTGTATTTGACCGGCATCCTGACCGAGCTGGAACTGGAGCCCGACGCGCCCATGACCGAGCAGGTGTGTATCGGCGAGTCCTGCGCACGCTGTCTCTACTCCTGCCCCACCGACGCGGTGCGGCACTTCGGCATCGACAAGCGCAACTGCGCGGTGGAGGCGCAGGAGTTCGGCTTCATGACCGCCACGCAATTTTTCGCCAAGTTCGTGGACGCCAGCCCGGAAGAAAAGAAAGAGATGATCAAAGCGCGGGACGTGTTCGGCTTCTGGCAAGGGCTGCTGCGCGTCGTCGGCTCTTTCGGCGACTGCCCCCGCTGTCTGGCGGTCTGCCCGGTCGGCAACGACTACCATGCGTATCTGGCGGAGCCGCAAAAGATCATCCCGGAGAAAACGCCGGAGAAGGTTGCCAAAGCCAAGGCGTTTAAAGAAGCACGCAAGAACGGCGACGAAGTAGAGGGTTTAAGCGACTGGAACGTCCGCTGGGTGGGACCCGAGGGCTATCAGGGCATCGTCGCCCGCCAGCTTCAGGAGTTTAAGCGCCAACAAAAAGAGCGCGAGCTGGAAGCGGCGGAGGACGATTAATGGTGTCCGTGTTCCAATCGCCGATCACGGCGAACGATATCAAAGCCAAGGCGAAAGAGCTAGGCGCCGACCTGGTGGGCATCGCCGACGGCCAGGCGATGAACGACCATCCCCCCTCCCCCGACGATCCGCGCCGCCCGTCGGACATCACCGACCATGATGCCGGCCGGGTGATCGTGCTGGCGCGGCGGATCAATCTGGGCTCCACCCGGATCACCAAATGGGATGAGCGGCATAAGTATTACAATGACGAGCTCGCCATCACCGCGCTGGAGGAAACCTCGCTGGAGCTTGTCCTGTGGCTGGAAACCCAGGGCTATCCGGCGCTGATCGTGCCGCCGACCCATGTGGACCCGTGGCGCTATGACGGCAATCCGGAAAAGCACTTGTCGCCGCTTCTGTCCCTCGATCATGCGGCGGTGGAGGCCGGGCTGGGCACTCTCGGGCTCAATCTGCAATTGCTGACGCCCGAATTCGGCCCGCGGGTGATGCTGAGCGCGGTCTTAAGCTCTGTCCCCGTCGACGCCGACACGCCAATGGCCGATGCGCTGTGTCAGGGCCCGGAGTGCGGGCGGTGTCTTTCGGCCTGTCCCGGCGACGTGATCGGCCAATGGGACCGGGACTGGCCCGGCTGCGACGCGTACCGCAATCCCCATGGTTTTAACCACCTGACCCAATTCCTAGGCGAGATGATGGACGCGCCGGATGCGGAGACCCAGAAGAAGATGATCCGCTCAGAGGACAGCTTTAATCTGTGGCAGAGCATCCTCCGGGGCGCGGGTGCGGTCACCGGCTGCCGCCGCTGCCAGGACGTCTGCCCGGTGGGCGAAGACTACGAGCGCATGCTCAAGGATGCGCTGGACGACATCCCCGAGGACTCGGCCGAAAAACAAAGCCGCCTCGCGGACATGAAATCAAACGCCGCCGGCGGCAACTATGACGCCCAGGCCCGCTGGATCGGCGCGATAAAGGACTAACCCCATGCCCCTTCCTTTACCCAAGTCCCGCGACGAGATCGCCAAAATCCAGAGCGAGCGCAAGAAGATCGCCCTGCAGAAAGCGCGCCGCGCGGCGTTCCACCAGAGCCGGCTGGATCATGTGGACGAGGACAAGCTGGACGATCCGGAAGAGTGGCGGAAGATACCGCTGCTGACCAAGGACGAGCTCCGCTCCATCCCGCCCAATGAGTTCTTCACCCAATTCTGCCACGCGCCCAAGGAAGAGATCGCCGAGTTGTGGCGCTCCGGCGGGTCGACCGGCATCCCGCTGTTCTATCCCCGCACCTTTGAAGACCTGCCGTACTGCATCCTGTCCTTTGCCCGGAACTTCATCGCGCCCGGCTTGGGTAAGAAGGACACGGCGCACGTCTCTTTCCCCCTCGGCATCCATCCGGTCGGCCACGTCTATGCCCGCGCGGCGCAGGATTGGGAGATCGGGGTCAACTGGGCGGGTTCCGGCGCGTCGACGCCGTCGGCGCTTCAAGTCGATCTGATCAACCGCCTGCAGCCCACCGTGTGGATGGGCATGTCCGGCTATGGGTTGCATCTGGCCAACATGGCGGAGGATGAGGGCATTGATCTCGCCGATAGCTCCGTCGAGACCATCTTGTGTTCAGCCGAAGCGATTTCGGAGTCCAAGCGGGCCAAGATCGAACGCATGTGGGGCGCCAAGGTCTGGGACGGGTTCGGCATGACCGAAGCCGGCATGATGGGCGGCGAGAGTGAGGCCCATGACGGGTTCCACATCTGGACCGACCTGTTCCATATCGAGGTGGTCGATCTGGACACCGGCGAACCGGTCGCCGAAGGCGAGGAAGGCGGCCTGGTCGTCACGCCGCTGTTCACCAACAATGCGACGCCGTTCATCCGCTGGAGCTCCGGCGACATTGTCATCTACAAGGAACATGGCGATACCGACGGGCCGCTGTCGGTCTTTCCGGTGATCCGCCACGCGCACAGGACCGTCGGCTTCTTCAAGGTCCGGGGCGTCAACATCAACCACCAGGAATACGAAGACTTTATGTTCGATTATCCGGAAGTGGTCGACTTCAAGGCGGAGCTGGTGAACGCGGGTGATTTGGATGCGCTCCGCATCTCGTTCGAAGCAACCCGCGGCACCGATGCCGAGGCGCTCGCCGCCCGGCTCACCGAAGACACCAAGAATACGTTCGAGGTCACCCCGGAGATGGTGGTGTTGGAGCGCGGTACCCTCGCCAAGGAATTCGAGAGCAGCATCAAGGCCCCCCGGTTCATCGACCGGCGGGAGTAGCGGCTTAATTCAGGGAATTAGTAGACGCGGGTATTGGTGGCGCGGAGCCGGCGGGACAATGTGACTGCCAGGGAATGATAGAAGCGTTCGCCGAATCCGTCCGACTGATCGAGCAACTGCTTCATGGCGGCTTTGTCGACCTTCACCACTTCGGCAGAACCTTCGGCGTAGATGTTTGCGCTGGCCACGGATTTTTCCAAGTAGGACATTTCGCCGAACATGGCGCCGGAGGTCAGGCGGGCCAGTTCGATCACCTTGCCGTCTCTGGCGCCTTCCACGGAAAGCTCGCCATCGGCCAGAAAATAGATCGCGTCATTGGTTTCACCGGCTTCCAGGATTTGCTCCCGATGACCATAGTTAATCCGCTCGCCCGCCTTGAAGAAGGCGACCCAATCCTGGATGGTGAGCTTATTCAGCACATCCAGACCGAAGCCGCCGAATTGAGGCGACGGGTCACGACCCGGTAATTCGTGAATTTCCGCAGATGACATAGCCCGTTCCCAAAAATCTTCCGGCAGTTGTTCGCCGGTTCACTATTTTATTGTCGCGGATCATAGCAC
>JAYQGD010000142.1:0-6735 GCA_038140415.1 Rhodospirillaceae bacterium | reverse complement strand
CACCACACCGCCGAACCTGCAGCGTGCTGTGGCCTACGGGCTCAATAAAGACGAAAGCTATTTCCGGGGGTTGGGAACGGATATGCAGGCCAAGCGGGACCGGCTGGCGGAAGGCCTGGCCGACATCGGTTTTGGTGTGATGGACAGTCAGGGGACGTACTTCCTGACCACCGATTTCCGGCCCCTAGGCTTCAACGGCAATGACGAAGACTTCTGCCGGCATATTACGACAGAGGCGGGCGTTGCCGCCGTGCCGTTCAGCGCGTTCTACCAAGCCGGCGACGTGAACCACTACGCGCGCTTCTGCTACTGCAAACAGGACTCGCTGCTTGATGCGGCTTTGGAGAAGCTAAGAACGCATTTTGGGTAGCGCCAAGTTCTCATTAGTTATGCGCGGACCGTAGCCTGTGCCCGGACTTGATCCGGGCATGACGGAATGGGGGTGGGGGCCTTCGTGAACTTCGTGTTCTTCGCGGTTAAATAAAATGTGGGTACGCGAGTCACCGCTTCGCGGGCCCGGGGATGACTAAAGTGGGGCTCGTTGGTCTTTGGCCACTTTGTGGTTATTTGGGTCCACCCCCACCCTCGAAACGCGTTCGCGTTTCTCGACCTCCCCCGTCATAGGGGGAGGTGGGATATCATGCCATGAACTTGCGACGAGAATGCTTTCCCTCCTAGCGGGGGAAGGTGGCCCGACAGGGCCGGATGGGGGGGGGGGGTAAAATCGCCCTAAACCACGCGCCAGACGATCAGCGAGTAGGCTTCCTGGAAGGTGGAGCCGAAGGTGGTGCGCTGGGCCTTTAGAATCTCCACCCGGCCCTCGGTTTCGAGCTCAATTAATTTATCATAAAAGCCGGATAAGTATTTGCGTTTATTGTGATAATTTAGAGCGTTTTGGTCGAATTTGAAGCTCGTGTCATAGAGCTCGGCGATAGGCTCCAGATGCACGCAGACGTCGGGCCGGGCGGCGCGGATGGCGCTCAACAGGGGGCCGTGATCACTGCCGATTTGCTCCAGCGCATGGAGGGTCAGGATGCCGGTGCCGGGCCCCGATTCCACCAGGTCCCAGCCGTCCATGGTGAGCAGGTTGAGATTGACGCCGGCGATGTGGGTGCCGAGGGACGTGTTGATCTCCCGGATAAGCTCTTGGGACGGTTCCGCCCAGTCGCACCCGGTGAGCCGCTTGTCTGGCAAATGATGGGCGAGGGCGTAGAGATTGGCCCCGGTGCCGCAGCCCAGTTCGGCGATGTGGCCGACGCCCGACAGATATTTCTCGAAGATGACCGCCTTGAAGATGGCGTAGAGATGCTGCTCGAAATCGGGCGTCGCGGCACGGATATAGCGGCCGCGATAGCGGAATGTGTCGTGGCGGAAATACTGGGGCGTCAGGGTCGCCATGGAGACGCCGTCCCGGCGCACGCTCTCCAGTACCTCTCCCCAGCCTTTTTGCCAGCGGGGGAGCGCTTTCTGACCTGCTGCGGTAACGGTCTCGTCGGCTAGAATGTCGTCAATCTTGGCCTGAATTGCTACGGCTTCTTCCGCCGTGATGTCGCGGAAATCCAGACCGTCCAGATCTTCCGGATCGACCACGGCTTCCACATCGGTGCGGGGCAGATTCAGCAGGACCGCGACATCGGCCAGGCTGACGGATTGGTCGAACGGGAGATCGGTCTGATCGGGCATGCCTGATCAGTCGTCCAGAGCTTTGATCTCGAACGGGGCGGCGTAGTCGTTTTTGGTGGCTTCGTCGGCGCCTTCGAATGCGGCGAGAGGCGCTTCGGTGGTCAGGATGCGGCCTTCGCCGATGTCGGCCCAGTCTTCGTAGGAGAAATAGTTCCGTAGGCGGGTACCGGGGGCCGGAGCGTCGCTTTCCAGGCTTTGGGCGGTCAGGAACCGGAAATCGATGGAAAGCCGCAGGCCGGCGGCGTTTTTCTGGGTCGCATGGATCAGATAGGGGTCCGCCAGGACGATATCGCCCGGATTAAACGTGGCGTCATATTCCCGTCCGCCGTCAATCAGGTGTTTGCCTTCGTCGAAATCCTCCAGCGGTCGCATGAGATCCGTGGGGAAGTGCAAGGGCTCGATCCACTTCACCCCGATCTTTCCGTATTCACCGAACACCGGCAGGAAAACCATGACCGCATTGGCCGGCTCGCCCGCCCACATATCGCTGTGCATCTTGGCCGATGCCCGGGGGCGGCTGTCCACAGCAGGGTTGGGCGTACCGTTGACCAGACGGATATTGATCGGCGCATGGATGCTTTTGATGTGCGGCTGCAGCCCCAAACCGCCGAAAATATCCGCGACGGTAGCGTGAATCAGGTTGTAGGCGAGATACGTGGGCTTCTTCGGCAGAACCAAGCCGTTCGGCGTGACGTTGGGCAGACCCACAATGTCTTCGGTGCACGTGTCGAACAGGTTCTCGTTCAGATCAAAGCTTCGATCGCCATAGAAATTGTCCAGGCAGGTATAGAGATATAGGTTCACCGCGTTCCGCAATCGCTTGTAGTCCGCCGGGTCCAACCGCGCGGTTTTCAGGAGCGGATAGCTTTCCCGCAGATCCATGGCGGTGGTGATGGCGTCCAGGCGGTTGGCCCGGTCAGGAAAGGCGGTTGATTGTCTCATGGGCTGGTGTTCTCACCTGTCAGGTTGCGCAATTCTGCGGGTTCCATTTCAGGGGACATATAATCCTCTATAGGTCCTAAATAAGACTTAATATACATCAGAAATCTGGCGTCCAATTGTGCGCCGAGAGAGATAATCCGGTCCACCTCTGCGTAGGCTTTTTCGAACAATTCGTCGGCCTGAGCCGCGGCATTTTCCCAATTGCCGCCGCCGGCGCTCCCCCGGAACCTATTGCCCACCGCGGCAAAGCGGCGGTGCCGGTTATGGGTGCTGGTGAGAATAAACAGCGCCAGATTTTCCGGTGTGACCGGCGGTCCCGGCTCGAACGAGGCCTGGTGACCGGGCTCCGAGAACTTGCAGACCAAAATATCGTCCGAATCCTCGATCACGGCGATTTCTTCGTCGTCACAGACGCGCAAGGTCAGATCGTAGTCCATGGTGCTCTGATACGCTTGAATGGCGGGGCGCACCGGGATCATCAGCGGATGGGGCAGGAACGACCGGCCATAGACTTGTCCGCCGCCCACGGGCCAGCACACCTGGATCGGATAAGACGTCGGCATGGCGGAATCGATGAAATAGGAATGATGCAGGGGGTGAAAATGTTCCCGAGCATGATCGAACAGGTCGCGAGGACCGATCCGGCCTCGACTGTTCCACCATTTGTCTGCAAACGCCGCCTCGGTGTTGCGGAGCACGTTGACCATGACGGCCCTTGCGCCGCCCCGTCGTAGCGCCGCCAGCCGGCCCAGGCCGCCATCGGCGATCACAAAGTTGGAATCCAGCAGCACCAGCGCATCTTCTTCCGCGGCTCTTTTTGCGCAGTCCCGGACGCAATATTTTTGAATGAAGTACTTGTATTCGGGCGCCTTCAGCCGCGCGGCGGCCTCCACCAGAGGTCGGGCGCCGTCGGTCATCTCTTCCACTAGATGGATTTCCACCCGAACCACCTTTTCCAGATCCCCGATTTCCGGCTCGAAAGCGGGTCGGGACTCGCGGTCGGTGTACAGATGATAGACAACGTCCTGGTCGGCAGCGAGGGCGGGGAGATTGCCGGGCATAAGCTGAAACGGCAGCGCAAGTTCCACATACTTGCGGACAAACGGCTCGCCCCAGACCAAGGTGAAGATGTGAAAGGTCAATTTGGTTGTCGACTCCCGGACCGGGAGCGGCAGCCGCCTCCGGCTCGTTATCCGGCGGCAGTCAAACCGTGCTCGCCGCCGGCGCTACTTTGCCATTCAGCCGAGCGCAACAGCAACCCGCTCTTCCGGCCCCAGAGAATAACACTCTTGGCGTATTTGGCGGAATTACCCTCATAGTCCTCTTGGCTGACGGTCAGGACCTGGGCGGATTTTTCCAAAGCGACAGGTGATTTTCCGAGGCGTTTGGCAAAATATTCCGGGAAATTATAGTTGAAGGATGCGGCATTCTCCGCCGGCAGGTGGCGCGTGGGCACCATGAGCTTTTGATAGAGAACGGCTTCGCGGACTTCGTCGGCATTGAAGTCGAGTTGCCGGTCGTCAAGATATTGCAGAACGATTTCCTCGAACTCCGCATAGAACGTGTCTACGTCTTTGGTCAGTTCCAGCAGCGGCATCTCCTCAGGTTCCCAGAGGATGTCGCCATACTCTTCCGCCTGGGCGGAGCGGGCGTTGCAGGAAAGAATACTGTCGAGGGTGCGGTTGAAGTGGGCGATGGCCGCGCGCCACATGCCGCCTTGGTTCGGCCGCATCTGTAACTCACTGAGATATAAAAGAAAATCAGCATACAGCAGTTTGAACCGATCGGTCAGATAGCCCATCACGAAGAACCCGGATTTCAGGCTGTGAATGAGCATGGTGGTCCAGGACAGCAGCGCCATGCGCCGCCATTCGTCCACGCTCATGGTGTTGGTCGCAACCACCGTGGTCTCGATCTCCCGCACCCAGCCGGGTTTCGGGATGGCGCTATGAATGGCTTCGAGCTTGATATCGCGGGTGATGAGGCCGTGCTTTTCGATGTACGCGGGATCGGCTAGTTCGGTGTTGTTAAACATCTGGCAAAGATAAATGAAAATCTGATTTTGCAGGCCGGTCTGCAGCAGCTTTTCGATGCCTTCGATCCAGGTCTCGCGGGTTTCGCCGGGAAGACCCAGGATCAGTTCGCAATAGACCGGCACATTCCGGTCATTAAACGACTTCTGCAGGTTGGTGTAGACTTCCAGTTTGATGTTATCGCGCTTGATGTTCTTCAGCGTCAGTTCGCTGAAGCTCTGCCGGGACAAGGTGATGCCCTTTTCCAGCGCATGTTCGTGGAACAGGGAGCCGATCTCGAAAATCCGTTCGTTGGTGTTCTTGCCGTAGCAGGTGCGGAACTTTTCCGGATAGCCGTACTTTTTCTTCAGGTCGACCAGAAGGTGGGCGATATCCATGTCCCGCTTGTGCATGCCGAAATTGGAATCTGCGTTGAACACGTACTTGATTTTGTTTTGGGCGCACCATTCCAGCTCGCCGGTGACACGTTCCATGCTGTGGTGGCGGTATTTGCGGCTCAGCCCGCCTTTGCCCCAATAGCAGAACGTGCAGAGGAACGGGCAACCCCGGTTGGTCTCAATGATGGCTTGAAACTCCAGCTCCGGATGGCCGGCCATCAACTCGTCATAGAGCCCGTCGAGATACGGAGAGGGATAGACATCCAGGTCCCGGTTGAAGGGGCGCTCCTGATCACCGTAGACGCACTTGCCGGTCGACGGATCACGCCAGGAAACGCCGGGCATGTCGGCATAGGTATTGCCTACAAGGCGTTGTTCCATAATTTCAGCGAAGGATTCTTCCCCTTCGCCGCGGACGGCAACATCTATAAACGGATGTTTTTCAAAATAGTCGGTCGGATTGTGGGGCACCTGCGCGCCGCCGAAGACGATCAGGCAGTTGGGCCAGCGCTCTTTTACCTGCTGCGCAATCGTCAGGTTGAGCTGCTCATTCCACATGCTGACGGAAAAAGCGGCCACGTCCGGGTCTTGATACTGGTCGATGATCTCTTCCGGCCGGTCCACATGAAACAGAAACGGCTGGAACTCATAGTTTTCGCGCACGGACGGTCGGGTTTCCGCATAGGCCCGCAACAGCCCCGTCACCAACGGCAGATAGGTCATGCCATCGAACAAGACGTTGAATTCATTCAGATAGACGCGCCGCTTCAGCGAATTCGGCGCAGGAATATCGGTGTAGTTCGGGGATTTTATCACGCGCGCTCTCCAGCCTTCTGACCGGTTAAAGGATGATGTTTTTAGTCACCTTAGGTTTGTCAGCATCGGGGGAGAAGCTGCAAACCGATGGCAACACTACACTAAATTGCTTGAGAAATTGTAAAATTTCGCAGGCTTAGGTGGTCTCCGCCCCGAATGCCGTTGGCCACACTCGATTAAAGACCAGGCGCCAATACTTTTCCGCACCATAGTTTTCCGTCGCGCGGTGGTGGCCGGTGGCCGCGATTCGCGCTCGTTCTTCATCGTTTTCCAGGTAAAACCGGATTTTTTCCACTAAATCCCGTTCGTCGTTGAAATCCACGTAGTCCACGCCCGGGCGGAACCATTTTACGGTTTCCGGGTTGCTGTCCTCCACAAGGAGCGCGCCGCAGAGAGTGGCTTCCACCGTACGGCCCTTGCATTGGAAATTGGGCTCGTCGAACACGGGGTGGGAGAAATTCAGCGTAATTTTGGATTGCCGCATGATTTCCGCGTAGTCCTTGATCGAAAGTTCGGCCTCGGAGACCCCACCAGCGATCAAGACGTCTATACCCGCCTCCTGTAGTAAGGACAGATAGAGCTTGCGCGATGTATAGCGCTGGAAGCGCCCGACAAAACTGACGTCGATCGGCCGCTCGCCGTCATTGCCGCGAAAGACGGCCGGGTCTTGCGGGGTCCAAGTGTCCAAATAGTTTTCCGGCGCAGCGACCTTATCCGGATAATTTGAGTAACAGTCTTGCACGATGCTCACGTCCACGCTGGGCGCATATTCCTCCATCCAGCGGACGGCGAAATCGTCAAAAGTGTCGCCATAGATAGAGACGATCCTGATGCCGACCGTCTCCCGGATCGTCTGGAGAACTTGGGGTGAGGGATTGAGGTCG
>JAYQGD010000141.1:0-6778 GCA_038140415.1 Rhodospirillaceae bacterium | reverse complement strand
CGCGGCCCTGCCCGCCGATTTGGCCGGGCGCATCGCCACGGCCAAACAAGCCGCGCTGGCCGATCCGGAAGGCACGGCGTTGGGCGACGCCTTGAAGGCCCCGGCAACAGATCAAAAAATCGCGGCGGAATAACCGCCGGCTGGCTAAGCAAGAACAAACAGGTGGAACACAGGAGGAATGGGCCGTTGAAACGCAGCGAAGACCGGATACTCACGACCCATGTGGGCAGCCTGATCCGCCCGCCGGAACTTCTGGCGGCCTCCGAGAAATTTCGTGAAGGCGGCGACGCGGACGCTTATCAGGCGGTGCTGCAGGGCTTGGTCAACGATGTGGTCAAACAACAGGCTGACATCGGCATCGATATCGTCAACGATGGCGAGTACGGCAAATCTAGCTGGTCCGGTTATGCGCTGGAGCGGATGACCGGGTTTGAACACCGGCCCGACGACAAACGCCCCGTGGTCTGGATGGGCCGGGATTTGGAACGGTTCCGCGATCATATTCTGAACGTCATGCCGGCGGCGGTCGAAGGCCGCCCGGTGGATGCCTGCGTCGGCGAGATCACCTACAGCGATCCCGGCGCGATCGAGCGGGACTGCGACAACCTGAAAACCGCCATCAGCAATGTCGATGTGGTGGACGGGTTTGTTACCGCCGTCGCGCCCGCCAGCACCGCCTATGACGGCATCAACGAGTTCTATGAAAACGAGCACGACTATATCTACGCCATCGCCGAGGCGCTGCGCCACGAATACAAGGCCATTCACGACTCCGGCCTTGTGGTGCAGGTGGACGATGCGGTGCTCACCAACATGTATGACTATCTGGTCCAGCAAAGCCCCGAACGCTACCGGGAATGGGCGGAGCTCAGGGTTGAAGCGCTGAACCACGCGCTCGAAGGCATCCCGGCAGATAATGTCCGCTATCACATCTGTTTCGGCAGTTGGCATGTGCCTCATGTGGCGGATGCGGAACTGGGCGATCTGCTGGACCTGATCCTCAAGGTGACCGCCGGCGCCTATTCCATCGAGAGCGCCAATGTGCGCCACGAACATGAATGGCGGCTGTGGGAAACCACCAAGCTGGCGGACGGCAAAATCCTGATCCCCGGCGTGATTACTCATCACACGATCACCGTGGAGCATCCCCGCCTGGTCGCCGACCGGATCATTCGCTTCGCCAATCTGGTGGGCAAGGAGAACGTCATCGCCGGCACCGATTGCGGCTTCGCCCAGGTCGAAGGCTATCAACGGGTTCACCCCACGGTCATGTGGGCCAAGTTTGAATCCCTGGTCGAAGGCGCTAGGATCGCCAGCAAGGAATTGTGGGGGTAGTCATGGATTTCGAGGTTAAACCCATCAGCGAGCATTTCGGCGCCGAGATCATCGGCCTGGATCTGTCAAATCCGCTGTCTGATGAAACCTTTGACAGGCTGCGGGAGACCTTCTTTGACCGGGGGATCATGGTCTTCCGGGATCAGCATATCGAGCCGGAACATCAGGTGGCGTTTTCGAGCCGCTTCGGCGAGTTGATGATCCACGTACTGGATCAGTTTCAGTATCCGGGTCACAAGGAAATCCTGGTGCTGTCCAACGACAAGGATGACGACGGTACGGCCACCGGGTTTGAAGACGCCGGGCGCTACTGGCACTCCGATCTCTCCTATCAAAAGTCGCCGTCGCTGGCGACAATGCTCTACGCCATCGATATCCCGCCGGAAGGCGGCGACACCATGTTCGTCAACATGTACAGGGCGTACGAGACCCTGCCGGACGACGTCAAAGAAAAGATCGAGGGCAAGGAAGCCTATCACTCGTACACGCGGAACTATGAGAAGAACGAAAGCGTCAAAGGACTGCGGCCCAAACTGCGGGACGATCAACTGGCGACCCTGGAAGACGTAACCCATCCGATCGTCCGCACCGTGCAAAGCACCGACCGCAAGGCGCTCTATGTGAATTCAGGCTTTACCTATCAAATCGTCGGCATGGACGAAGACGAAAGCACGGAAATCCTGCAGACGCTGTTCAAGCACTGCCGCAAGTCCGAATTCCGCTATGTACACAAATGGCGGTTCAACGACTATGTGTGCTGGGACAACCGCAGCACCATCCACCACGCGACGCCCTATGATCCGGCCCAGCGGCGGTATATCCACCGGACCACGATCAAGGACCCGTTGCCGGTTATTTAGACCTTTAGCTTAAGCCGCCTGCAGCGCCCGCCAGACCTTTTCCGGGGTGGCCGGCATCGGCATGTCGTTGATGCCCGCGGACGACAGCGCATCCATCACCGCGTTCATCACCGCCGGCGGCGCGCCGACCGTGCCCGTCTCGCCGGCGCCCTTAACGCCCAACGGATTGGTCTTGGTCGGCACCGGATGGCTGGCCGTCTTGAACGATGGCAGGTCATCGGCCCGCGGCATGACATAATCCTGGAACGAGGCGGAAATCAGCTGGCCCGAATCGCTGTCATAGGTGACATTCTCGAACAGGGCCTGACCCACGCCTTGGGTGATGCCGCCGTGAATTTGGCCGTTGAGCAGCAGCGGATTGATCACCGTGCCCACGTCGCCGACGATGTTCATGCTGACCAGTTCCACCTTGCCGGTATCCTGGTCGATCTCCACCTCCGCGATCTGGCAGCCGTTGGGGAAGTTACCCGGTCCGGGGTTGAAATCGCCGATCCCTTCGAGACCCATGCCCAGATGGGGCGGCCACATCATCGGCGTGTAGGACATCTGCGCCACTTCGGTAATGCCGATTTCCTTATCCGTACCGGCGACTTTGAACGTCCCGTCCTCGAACTCGATATCGGACTCGCCCGCTTCCAACAGGTGCGCGGCGATCATCTTGCCCTTCTCGATAATTTTGTCGGCGGCGATCCGAAGCGCCGAACCGCCCACGGTCATGGAGCGTGAACCGACGGTGCCCCGGCCCATGGCGACCTTTTCCGTATCGCCCTGGATCAGCCGGACTTTTTCGAACGGCACGCCCAGGAACTCGGACACCATCTGCGCATAGACGGTCTCGTGACCCTGGCCGTGAGAGTGCGTGCCTGCCAAAACGGTCACATCGCCACCGGCGTCGAACCGGATTTCCATCCGCTCGTTAAACGGCGCGGCCCCTTCCAGATAGGACGCCAGGCCCCGGCCCCGCAGCTTGCCGTTGGCTTCGCTTTCCTTGCGGCGTGCGTCGAACCCGTCCCAATCGCCCTCTTGCAGGGCTTCTTCCATAACCTTGTCGAACTCGCCGCTGTCGTAGTTGTACATCAGCGCGGTCTGGTACGGAATTTGATCGGACGACACCATATTCTTGCGGCGGAGATCAATTGCATCGACGCCCATTTCACGGGCCGAAATCTCGATCATCCGCTCCAGCACATAGGCCGCTTCCGGCCGGCCGGCGCCGCGATAAGGCGCGGTGCCCGTGGTGTTGGAGAAATAGCAGTTGGTGGTGACATCAATTGCCGGAATGGCGTAGACGCCCGACTGCAGGAAGGTAAAGAACATGGGCGAGACACCGCCGGCCGCCGTCAGATAGGCGCCCACATTGTAGTGGCCAACGATCCTGAAACCGGTGATCTTGCCGTCGCCGTCAAAGGCCATTTCGCATTCGCTCATCACGTCGCGGGCATGGGAGTCCGCGGCAAAGGATTCCACCCGATCGCCGACCCACTTGACCGGCCGGTTGAGCTTCCTGGCGGCCCACAGCACCAAAATATCTTCCTGGTAGAAGCCGCCCTTCATGCCGAAGCCGCCGCCCACGTCCGGAGAGATCACGCGGATACCATGTTCCGGCATATGGAAGATCATATGAGCCAGTTCCTGGCGCACCCGGTGCGGCCCCTGGTTGCTGCCGTAGAGAGTCATCAGGTCTTCACCGGCGTCGTAATCGCCGATGCAGGCCCGGGGCTCCATGGAATTGGTGGTGATCCGGTTGTTGAAGATGGTCGCCTTGGTCACATGGGCCGCTTTGGAGATCGCCTCGGACACGCCGTCCACATTGCCCATGCCGAACCTGAAGGAGAGATTGCTGTCGGTGTCTTCCCAGACCTTCACCGCGTCGGGTTTGATCACTTCGGCGATATCGGTGACCGACGGCAGGATTTCATAGTCAATCTCGACAAGTTCGGACGCGTCCCGGGCCTGGGCCAGGGTTTCCGCGACAATAAATGCCACCGGCGCGCCGACGGCCTTCACCACATCCTTGACCACCGCGCCGTGGGGCCGTTGCACGGGCTCGCCGCGCACGATCATCGGGTTGATGGAGGCGCAGGCGATGGGGCCGATATGGTCCGCCTCGTAGTCGTCGCCGGTCAAAACGGCTATGACGCCCGGCGCCGCTTCGGCGGCCGAGGTGTTGATGCCGTTGATCTTGGCGTTGGCGTGGACCGAGCGCAGCACATAGCCATAGGCCATGTTTTGCAGCTTGATATCGTCCACATAGCGGCCGCGGCCGGTGAGAAATTTGGGGTCTTCCTTACGGGTAACGGGTTGTCCGATGCCGAACTTCATGGATTTCTAGTCCTTCCCTGTCTTAGGTCATTATGAGTTGCCGGGATTTTGCCATGGGAATCCGGTCCTGGCCACGCCAAATTTCCGGGAATTGGCGTCAACTATTGATGATTGAGCAGGCGCGATTAAGCCGCTAGCCTACGCGCCATGACAAATGCAGCTATCGTCGGTGTCGGCCGCTGGGGGCAAATCCTGGTCAACGCCGCTCAAGAATGCCCCCACATCAACTTCACCCATGCCGTCGCGCGGACGCCGGGCAAGGTGCGAGACTTCGCGTCCGAGAAGGGTCTCAACCTGACCGACAATCTGGATGAGGCCTTGGCCGATCCGAATTTGGATGCCGTCGTGCTGGCCACGCCGCACACCCAGCATTCGGAGCAGATCATGGCCGCCGCCAATGCCGGCAAGCATGTGTTCTGCGAAAAGCCTTTTGCCATGACGGCGGCCGAGGCGGACGCGTCTTTGAAAGCGCTGGCCGACAAGGGGCTGGTCGCTGCGGTGGGCTACAACCGCCGGTTCTCGCCCAGCTTCTGTGAGTTGAAGCGCATGATCGACGACGGCGAACTGGGCACTGTCCTGCAGATCGAGGGCAATTATTCCTCGCCCCTGCCGATCAAACCCGAAGTGTGGCGCGCCGCCGAGGGGGAAAGCCCGGCCGGCGGCATGACATCCTTGGGCGTGCATATCATGGACGCGATGATCAATATGGGCGGCAAGGTCAAGGACCTGACCTGCTTCAGCCGCCGGCTGGTCATGGAAGTGGACGTGGATGACGCGACCGGCATCCTGATGAACTTCGAGGACGGACCGGTCGGTTATCTCGGTACCGTATCCGCCACCCCTGCCCTGACCCGGCTTTGCGTTTACGGCTCCAAGGGTTGGGCCGAGGTGCGCGACCACGACAACATCACATATCTTTTGTCCGACGGCACCAGCGACAGCAAACACTGGGACGGCTATGAGTACCCCGGCACCAGAACCATGACCGATGAGATGGAAGCGTTTGGCCATGCCTGCGAGGGCGGCCCGGCCTTTCCCATCCCGCCTGACCAAATCCGGCACGGCGCGGCCCTGCTGGAAGCCATCATTTCCTCGGCGGAGTCGGGCGACAAAGTCGCCGTGAAATAGCCCAGGGCGCGATCCGTCATGCGGCTCACCATCGGCAAGAAGATATTCTCTATTGCGGCGGTGATTCTGATCCTCATGATCGCGGCGGCCGCCGTTTCCCAGCGTATGATTGCCGAGATCAGCGACGATCTGGACCGGATCGCCGGGCATCACCTGCCTATTTCAGAATCCGCAGGCAATATTGCCGTCAATGTCCTGACCCAGGGCCTGATTCTGCAGCGCCTGTTCACCTTGGAAGAAGAAACCGAAGAACACCGCGTCCGCGCCGCCGCCGAACGGCAACGCTTCGACGCGCTGCGCGACGAGATCGAAAAAGAGTTCGAAGGCGTCATCAAGGCGCTTGAGCGCGATCAGCTTCTGCGGCGCTTTGAGCAACCTCTCAAGGCCATCCACAGCGAGTACGACACGTTCGGCGAACTGGCGCCGTTGCTGGCGGACGCCCTGGCGGCGCGGGACCGGGACACGTTTCAGGCGCTGCTGCCGGAACTGAACGCCATCCAGGTGCGGACCGACGCAAATATCGAGACTCTTTACCGCCATTTGGAGGACTCGGTTCAGGAACTGACGGAAAAAGCGGACCAGAACGAAAAACTGCTGCTGCAAATCAATACAGTTCTGACCGCCTGCGCGGCGCTGCTGGGTCTTCTCTTTGGTGGTCTGGTGACGCGCGGACTGGTCAAATCCGTCCGCAATCTGGTCGACGGCACCAAGGCGGTGGAGATGGGTGATCTCGACACCCATGTGGAACCGCGCTCCAAGGACGAGGTCGGTTACCTGACGGGCAACTTCAATCACATGGTGGGCGAGTTGCGCCTGAAAGAGCGCATCAAGGACACGTTCGGCAAATATATGGACCCGCGCATCGTCTCCAACCTGCTCGACACGCCGGAGATCGCCGATCCGGGCGGCGAACGCCGGGAAATGACGGTGATGTTCATTGACCTCAAGGGCTTCACGTCGATTTCGGAATTGCTGTCCCCGGACGACCTGGTGGCGCTGATCAACCGGTTCTTCAATCATATGAGCCTGGCGATTTCCAAATATAACGGCGTGGTCGATAAGTTCGTGGGCGACCGGGTGATGGCCTATTGGGGGCCGCCCTTCACAAATAATGTGGAGCACGCCAGCCTCGC
>JAYQGD010000140.1:0-6823 GCA_038140415.1 Rhodospirillaceae bacterium | reverse complement strand
TGTTCAGCTACTTTATCGGTTTTCGGGTGTTGCGGGAGATGGACTGAGCCGTCGCGGCTTTGCCCTAGTGCGGCTGATTGGACGCCAGGACCCGCGCCATCTGGCTCAGCGCTTCCTGCTGTTCTTCATCGGAAATGCTCATAAAATTGCGCGCGAGCTCAAGGCACATCCGCTGTTTCGGCTCCAGCCCCGTGGATTCCTCATCGCCCAGCGTGTCAAAGAAATGCCCGACCGGCACCTGCAATACATTGGCGATATCATACAGCCGGCTGGCGGAAATCCGGTTGATTCCGCGTTCGTATTTGTGCGCCTGCTGATAGGTCACACCGATCAAATCGGCCAGTTCCTGCTGGCTGAGACCCAGCATAATCCGGCGGCGGCGTATCTCCGCGCCCACATGCCGATCCGTTGAATTCGCCCGGTTTACCGCTGGTTTCGGCTGATTTCCGGTGTCTTGAACCGCCAATTTGTCCATTTTCATGGCTCTCACTCTTTAGTTCGCATCGACTCCATAGATTGTTTCGATCTCGATATTTTCAATAGGCGTATGACGGTTTTTTTGCAGGTATTTTTAACCCTTTCCCGGCGTCCAATCCGGGGGCGCCATCTTGAACCCCTCAAATTCAAAGGCCGGGGCGACGGTGCAGCCGATCAGGGTCCAGTCGCCGGTGGACCGCGCCGACTGCCAGGCCCCCAAAGGTACAATGGCGAGCGGTCGCTCTCCTTTAAGGACGGCGGGGCCCAACGTAACCGTTTCCACCGCCTCTCCGTCTGCCGAGATCGATAGCTCCAACGGCGCCCCGGCGTAATAGTGATAGAGCTCCACCGCATCCACCGTATGCCAGGCGGAGACCTCTCCCGCCCTCAGCAGAAAATAGATTGAGGTGGCCGCGCCCCGGCTGCCGTCCGATGTGTGATCCCGGTAGATTTCGGCGTAGTGACCCCCTTCCGGGTGCGGCTGCAGCCCAAGCTCTTTGATAATATCCTCGGCCGATTGTTGGTCTGATGCGTTCATGGTGTCCCCTCCGGCGTTCTGGCATGGTAATATCACGCATCCACAGCCGCCGCTATCAGCAGACCGGATGAAAACTTATGTGGCTTCATGCCGTTGACCTGAACGAGTTCTATACGTCGCCGATGGGCCGCATGGCCGCGCGCACCATCGGCCGGCATGTGCGCGGGCTGTGGCCGGACGTCAGCGGCATGTCGGTTCTGGGCTTGGGCTATCCCACGCCGTATCTCAATGCCTATCGCAACGAAGCCGACCGGGTGATCGCCACCATGCCGGCCTCCCAGGGCGTCGTCCACTGGCCCGGCGAAGGACCGGGGCTGACCATGCTGAGCCTGGAATCCGAACTGCCCCTGCCGGACCTGTCGGTCGACCGGGTTCTGATGGTGCATGCGGTGGAATGTGCGGAATCCCTGCGGCCCATGATGCGGGAGGTGTGGCGGGTGCTGAGCGGCTCCGGCAAGCTGATCGTGGTGACGCCCAATCGCCGGGGCATCTGGGCCCGGCTTGACCGCACGCCGTTCGGATTTGGCCGGCCCTATACCCCATCGCAATTGTCCAGATTGCTGCGCGACACACTGTTCATGCCGACGGAGGCGAGCGGCGCGCTATTTGCCCCGCCGACCCGGTCGCGGATGATCCTCTCCTCCGCGCCGGCGTGGGAAAATATCGGCAGCCGCTGGTTCAATGCGTTGGGCGGGGTGATCGTGGTGGAAGCGACCAAGCAGATTTATTCGGCAACGCCGGTCGGCGAAGGCGTGCGCCGCCGCCAGTTGGTGACGGTCACCAACGACTAGAAATCTAGGTTTTCATCAGGACAAAAACGCCCTGCTCGCCGAACAGGTTGGCCCAGAACATGGACCCGCTGATGGGCCGGTAGCCGCCGCTTTCCTTGAGCGAAAAACTTTTCTCGATGGTAATGCCGAGCGTGTCGCACAGATCGGCGAAATCCCTGATCGTACAGAAGTGGATGTTCGGGGTTTCGTACCACGGGTGCGGCAGCGCCTCGGTAAAGGGCATGCGGCCGTTCACCGCGAGAGACAACCGGACCTGCCAGAAGCCGAAATTGGGAAACGAGATGATCGCCCGCTTGCCGATGCGGAGCATATTTTCCAGCACCTCTTTCGGCGCGCGGGTGGCCTGCAGGGTCTGACTGAGGATGACATAGTCGAACGCCTGATCGGGATAATTGGCAAGGTCGGTGTCGGCGTCTCCCTGAATCACGGAGAGACCTGACGAGACACAGGCGTTCACCCCTTCCATGCTGAGCTCAATGCCTCGGCCATCGACGTTCTTCTCGTGGATAAGGTAATCCAGAAGCTCCCCGTCGCCGCAGCCGATATCCAGCAGCCGCGTCCCGGGCTCCACCATGTCGGCAATAAGCTGGAGGTCGAGGCGGATCAGCCGCTTTGCGGTATCGGCCAACATGGCTCAGCCCGCCTTGGAGGTCGACAGGCCCACATGCTCCGCCGCGCCGTCCAAAAATCCGGAGAGCACCTCCCAGAATTCCGGCTGTTCCAGCAGGAAGGAGTCATGCCCGGCGTCCGAATTGATCTCGGCAAAGCTGACGTTCGCCGCCACCGCGTTCAAGGCGCGCACGATCAGCCGGCTTTCCGCCGTCGGATACAGCCAGTCGCTGGTGAAGGAAATGACGCAGAAGCGCACCGGCGTGTCCCGGAACGCCTCCGCCAGGACGCCGTTGTTGCGCCCCGCCAGATCGAAATAGTCCATCGCCCGTGTGATATAGAGATACGAGTTCGCATCAAACCGGTCGACAAACGTGCTGCCCTGGTGGCGGAGATAGCTCTCCACCTGGAAGTCGGCATCGAAGCCAAAGGTCACCGCCTCCCGGTCCTGCAGCCGCCGGCCGAACTTGGTCTGCAGCGCCGGTTCCGACAGATAGGTGATGTGCGCCACCATCCGGGCAATCGCCAGCCCGCGGTTGGGATTGAGCCCCTGCTCTAAATAATTGCCGCCGCACCAATCAGGGTCCGCCATGATCGCCTGGCGGCCGACCTCGTGAAAGGCGATGTTCTGCGCGGAGTGATGGGGCGCCGTGGCGATGGGAATAGCCGAACAGACCCGGTCCGGATACATGGACGCCCATTCCAGGACCTGCATGCCGCCCATGGAGCCGCCGATCACGCTAAAGAGTTTTTCGATGCCCAGATGATCCAACAGTAATGTCTGCGCCCGGACCATATCGGCAATGGTGATCACCGGAAAATCCAAGCCCCAGGCTTTGCCCGTTTCGGGATTGATCTCCCTCGGTCCCGCCGTGCCCAAACAGCCGCCCAGGATATTGGAGCAGATGATGAAATAGCGGTTCGTATCCAGGACCTTGCCGGGCCCGACCACCACATCCCACCAGCCGGGCCGGCCGGTAATCGGGTGATCCTCCGCCACGTAATGGTCGCCGGTCAGCGCATGGCAGATCATGATGGCGTTGCTTTTGTCCGCGTTCAGTTCGCCGTAGGTCTGGTAGGCAACGGTGAAATTGCCCAGATCGATGCCACAATCCAGGCGCAGCGGCGCCTCCACGCCCAGTTGCACTCTCTTGCCCGGGCCGGTCTCCACGCTCAATTGCTCTGCCGTTTCACCATTCGGCGTCATCGTCTGCGTTTCCATATCAGTCGGCGGAAGCGGTCAATCGCCACGTTCGGACCGTTCATCGGCCGCCTATTCAGCGGCAAACCCTTAAAATTTGGCTTCATTGCTATGAATCGACAGAGAATCTGTCAATCTTTTCTTTGATTTTAGCCCGTCGCCGGACTATCACTAGCGCCTTTCTCAACCCAAGAACTGATGGATAAGATCATGGCATCCCCTAAGCCTTTGGCCGGCCTCGAAAAAATCGCACCCTATGTGGGCGGCGAATCCGAGATTGAGGGCAAGGACCGGGTGATCAAACTGGCCTCCAACGAAGGCCCGTTCGGCCCCAGCCCGAAAACCCGCGAAGCCCTGAAAGCGGCGGCGGATGTCTATCATCGCTATCCGGACGGCGACTGCCGCCGGCTGCGGGAACTGCTGGCCGCCAAGCACAATATTGAGATCGAGAATATCGTCTGCGGCTCCGGCTCTGACGAGCTGATCAGCCTGCTGTGCCGGTCCTATGCCGGGCCGGGCGATGAAATTCTCTACAGCGCCCACGGGTTCGCCATGTATCCAATCTATGGCCGGACGGTCGGCGCCACGGTTGTGGCCGCACCGGAAGCGGACATCACCATCAGCGTCGACAATATGATTTCCCAGGTGACCGATAAGACCAAGATCGTCTTTATCGCCAACCCGAACAATCCGACGGGCACCTACCTGCCCGACGCAGAGGTGAAGCGCCTGAGGGAGTTGCTGCCCGATCACATTTTGCTGGTGATCGATTCCGCTTATGCGGAGTACGTGGACGAGGCCGATTACGACGTGGGCATCGATATGGTGCGGGCCGGCGACAATGTGGTGATGCTGCGCACCTTCTCCAAAATTTACGGCATGGGCGGACTACGCCTCGGCTGGGCGTTCGCGCCGGATGCCGTGGTCGATATCCTCAACCGGATACGAAGCCCGTTTAACGTCTCCTACCCGGCACAGGTAGCCGGCGTCGCGGCCGTTCAGGATGACGAATTCATCGAAATGTCCCAGGCGCACAATCGCCAATGGCTGGCCTGGACGTCCGAGCAGATCAGAGGTTTGGGCCTGGTCGTGCCGGAGAGCTATTGCAACTTCGTCCTGGCCCGCTTCCCCGAAGAAGCCGCGGCCGGCACCAACGTGGTGAAGGATGCCGCGGCCGCCAACGATTATCTGCAGGAGAACGGCATTATCGTCCGCCGGATGGCCGGCTATGGGCTGCCCGACAGTCTGCGTATTTCCATCGGCACCGAAGAAGAAATGCGGGCCGTCATCGACACCCTCGCCGCTTTCATGGAGCAATCATGAGCAGCGCGGGACCGGTCTTTGAACGGATTGCCCTGATCGGCATCGGGCTGATCGGCTCCTCCGTCGCGCGCGTGGCCAAACGCGACGGGCTCGCCAATCACATCGCCGTCTCGGCGCGCAGCCAGGAAAGCCTGGACACCGCCATGCGTCTCGGCATCGCCGATAGCGTTACATTGAACGCAGCAGAAGCCGTGCGCGACGCGGATATGGTGATGGTCTGTACGCCCATGGGCACCTATACGGATATTGTCGCCGCCATCGACGATGATCTGAAGCCGGGCTGCATTCTGACCGATGTGGGCTCGGTCAAAGGCTCAGCCGTTAGGGATCTGTCCGTCGGTTTGCCGGAACATGTTCACCTGATCCCGGCCCACCCGGTCGCCGGCACCGAGCATTCGGGCCCGGAAGCCGGCTTCGCCGAACTGTTTGAAGGCCGCTGGTGCATTGTCACTCCGCCGGAGGGCGCTGATGCGGAGGCGCTTGAGAAGGTTCGGGAATTCTGGGAAAGAGCCGGATCGGATGTGGAGATCATGGCGCCTGATCATCACGATCAGGTCATGGCCATGACGTCGCACCTGCCGCACCTGATCGCCTATACGATCGTGGGCACGGCCAGTGATCTGGAAAAGTCCCTGGTCAACGAGGTGATCAAGTTCTCCGCCGGCGGCTTCCGCGATTTCACCCGGATCGCCGCGTCCGACCCGACCATGTGGCGGGACGTGTTCATGAACAACAAAGAGGCCGTGTTGGATGTCCTGCAGCGCTTTACCGAGGACCTGACCGCGCTGCAGCGCAATATCCGCTGGGAGGAAGGCGATAAGCTGTTTGAGCTGTTTTCCCGGACCCGCGCCATTCGCCGGGGCGTCATCGACGCCAAGCAGGAAAAGCTTTACGACTGACGAGGTCGGCGCATTTAATTTAAGCGCCGCAATCCGCCAAGATCATTCCAGCTTTCGGGCCATTGGATCAACCCGATCTCCAGCAAGGTCAGTCCTTGGGCGGTCACCTTGCCGTTTTCGATATTCACCGGCAGGCTGAGAACCGCCGGACCGCCGCCGGACGGCCGCCGGGAGAGAACCCCCAGCACCAGCTTCGCCATGGCCGCATCCCGCGACCGGATCACTTGCTGCTTCTTCAGCCGGTCGATGGTGGCGAAGAATCCTTGGAACCGGGCGGACAGCGCCCCTTGGATTTGCAGGTTCTTGTCCAAGGCCAGGGTGCCGTTGGTCAGAACCGTCAGCGGCCCGTACTTCGCCTCGATTGAGTCCAGTTCGACGATCCCGCCGTCATCCCGCCAGGCCTCTATAGACGACAAACTTTGCGGATTCTTGAGCTCGCCCAGAAGACGCGCTTTGCCTTTCAAAAGGGCAACTTTCTGCCCCAACGGCCAGCGCAGAGACGCGGGCGTGGTGATCTCTTTGCCGTCGACGTCCAGCACGAAAGTCGCGGTCTTGTTGGTCACCGGTTCGGGAAACCGACGGCACGCCGAGATTTTGACGTCCCCGGCAGCAATGTTGTCCCCTTTCCGGGCGCCTTTGAGCCCCACCCCGCCTAAATCAAGGTTCACGAACCGGGGGACGCCGTCACCGTGAATCTCCGTCTCGATCAGGGCGCGTTCGACCGATCCGCGATACCGGCCCTGCAGGTTGGGCAGATTGAAATTAAAATCATGGGCGCCGGAGACGTCCAATTCGAAATGATTGAAGTTCCAGGGCTTCATTTCGGCTATGACTTTGCCGGCCCGCCATCGCCAGCTCTCCCCGCCGGGTGACGCGGAGAGCCGGGTGCTGCCGGCGCTGGGCTCATGAAAGATAATGCGGAAGTTGAACGGATAGCCGCTGATCTCGATTTGCTTATAGTTGAAACTCATCGCCGGGCCGGCGC
>JAYQGD010000139.1:0-6894 GCA_038140415.1 Rhodospirillaceae bacterium | reverse complement strand
GTCTCCGGCGAGGATGACGGCGGCGTGGTCGGCTTTGCGTTCGCCTCCTTCTGCGCCGGTTCCTCAACGCTCTTCTCAAACCCGAAGCGGGACGAGAAACTGGGCGATGCCGGTGGTGGCGGTGGCGGCGAGGCCGAAACAGAACCTTGTTCAACCGGCGGCCTCTGTGGGGCAACGGGTGTCGGCGGCGGCGGCGCGCTCACGCCGGCCGTGCCGGATTGAGGCGAGGGTGCAGGCGGCTGCGCTGTGCCTGAGGCCGACGTAGAACTGCTGCCCGACGGCGCAGAAGCCCCCGGTGCGGGTGGCGGAGACGCGCTGCCTCCGCCCGTGCCAGTGCCGGTCGGAGCTTCGCCGCTTCCCGATGCCAGCGCCACTTGTTCAGCGCCGGGCGCGGCGGGTTTCCGGCCAGGCGGGCTGGGCGGCGCCGACAGCGTGCCGCTGGATCGGCTGACCGGAGCGGTCCCGGTATTCGGAGCGGAACTCGTGTTAGGAGATTGAGGCGGCGGCTCGGTGCTGCTCCGTCCCGCAGAAGAACTGGCGGTCGGCGCAGCCAACGCCATCTGCGTCCCGGTTTGTCCTGCCCCAGACGGGTTCAGGGATGGTTGTTGCGGCGGCGGGGTGGAAGCGGTCCCGCTGTCGCCACTTTGGCCACTATTTTGACCAGTGCCGGAAGGCCCGCCCCCCGACCTGCTTGCTGATCCACTCGCTGACCCCTGGGCGCTGCCGGCGGGGATGCCGGAAGGCTGCCCGGTGGATTGCCCCAAGGGCTGGCCTGAAGCTTGGCCCGAACTTTGTCCTTGGTATTGCCCGGAAGATTGGCCCGTAGACTGACTGGAAGGCTGTGTGCCCCCATTGCTGCCACTTGTACCGGTGCTGGCCTGTTGTCCGCTGCCTTGCGGGGATGAACCACTTGGTGCGGTTCCCTGAGTAGCACTTTGTCCAGCCCCCAAGGTACCGCCGTCTTGGCCGGCTGATTGAGTGCCAGTCGACTGAGTGCCTGTCGGGCTTGAACCACTGCCCATCAATTGTTCAATGAACCGGCCGAAGTTGCCGGAACTGGGCGTTGGTTGCTGTGCGGCTGAACCTGTTGACCCCGACCCGCTGCCGGCCGCCGGCCCGCTGCCGGACGATTGCGCCGAACCTGATGATGAGCCGCTTTGGCCACCCGTCTGCTGGCCCTGTTGACCTTGAGCGCCCTGTCCTTGGCCGGGCTGATTCTGACCGGTCTGATTCTGACTCGGCTGATTTTGCCCCGCCTGATTTGGGCCGCTCTGACCACTGCCGGGTTGTTGGCCCGTTCCTTGCGCAGCGCCCTGCTCGGTTCCACCCGGAACGCCGCCAGTACCTCCACTGGAACTGCCGCCCGGCCCTGGTGTGATCTTCAGGTTGCTGAGATCGGTCTTCAGCGCCGCCTGCAGCTTCGAAGATTTATAATCCCGCACTAGCTCCCGCCAGCGCTTACGCTCATAGTCCGCCACCTGGGGATCGGCCCGCGCTTCGGCCGACGGCTTGTAGAGTACTTCCATGCGAGCGGCAATTTCACCTTCCGGCACCTGGCCTTCCAGTTCCCCTAACTTTTTGCCGAAGTCCTGCTCCAACCTAACATCAGCCGCATGGGCCTTGGCCGGGTCGAGCTTTTCCACGGTCGCGCCCATGGAGCCGTCGTCGATATGGACTTTCTCCGCGTTCTTGGGATCGAATTTTTCTTTCGGGATATTGGTCTGCTGAGACGGCGCTGCGCCCCCGCCGGGCTGCTGTTGCGGTGGCAGGGACAAGTCCTGGAAACCACCGGAGCCGGTGCCCTTGTCCACCGGCTTCTGCTCTTCTTCCTCCCGCACGCCCTCCTTGCCGATGATTTTTTCCAGGGCTTCCTTTTCTTCCTGGCTCAACGTACCGGATTGAGCCATGGCGGCCACCGGCATGAGACAACCGGCGGCCAGGAGTGCCGTCGCTGCCGCCAGGGCTCGGATCGAGTGTGGAAAAATTTCTGTCATACCGGAAACTAGTGTACCATTTCGTCGAAAAAGGGGCGACTCTCTAACGTTTTTATGACGCCGATTCAGTCGTTGCAGAGCAACGCGCTGCCGCCACTCACCCGCACAGACGGAGGTTTTAGTTATGAGAATTTATACTGCCATTCTGGGAGGTTTCACGATCCATATTGTCGCCGCGCTGGTGCTGATCGCCACCGCCGGCTCGATTATCTCGGCCCTGGCCGTAATGGACATCAATATTGTATTCGCCGGCATCATCGGCATCGTCGTCGGACTGATCAATATGAGCCTGGTGGTCGGCGTGATCGCCGTCCTGTTCGAGATCAGAGACCTGCTCGCCGCGCTCAACGAGGACGTGCCGGGGTAGATAAAATTTCGAAAGCGTCTGGCTACCCGAGTTTTTTGAGATCCCAGAAGCCTTCACACGTTGCTTCGCCGCCGACCTCCAACGTCCCCTTGGCCACACCGGCGCGCCAGTCTTGGACCTTTCTGAGAAACTTGCCCAAAACCCAGTGGCCGTTTCCG
The DNA here is from genome assembly GCA_038140415.1 of Rhodospirillaceae bacterium. GTDB lineage: Bacteria > Pseudomonadota > Alphaproteobacteria > Rhodospirillales > UBA2165 > JAYPHU01. Next base: position 4,375 of record JAYQGD010000139.1, on the reverse strand, counting down.
TAAATTTCGACATTTCCGACACTGTCGATGCCGCCGATAAGACTCAAAATGTCCTCACCGAAATTGACGTTGCCGCTCACGATATCTCCGTTCCTGACGATAACTTGATGCGCGAAGCCATTGAACGAGTCGCACGTCGCGTCCATCTCCCACTTGCCGTTCAACGCGGCAACTAAAATGAACCGGCTTCGGCGCAGCACCTGATCCTGTCCCCAGCTTCGAATTCGGTCGTGGTTTTCCGACCTGAAACATTTGGTCCAAAATTTGCCGGCGCTTGTAAGACGCATCCTCGGCTCTAATGAGCCCCTGCTCCTGCAATTCCTTCAACCGGCGCAATTGTTGTACCGCCACTGAATGCCCAGCTTTCGAGCCGGCAGAGGGCGCCGGTTTCTTGGCCGTGCCGCCGCGTTGACAGATTTTCGCGATTTCCGCCGCGGTAAATCCGGCGCCGATCAGTTTGTCCAATTGCGCCGACTCACATTTTGAGGCGGCACCCGATGTATTCGCGCAGGACAGCGCCGCGGTCAACACTGCCAGAGCAGACACTGCAACTCGTTTTCGCATCCAGAAAAGCGAAAATCGTCTCATAGATTCTTGAAGTCTACTTCTTTCACGATAGATCCAGTCTCGCTGAAACCACCATAAATTGCAAATCGGGCCCGAATGGATGTCCGGCAATGACTCCCGCCTTGGGGAAATACCTGTTTATCTGAAGCTGAAAAAAATGGTGGGTGCACAAGGACTCGAACCTTGGACCCGCTGCTTAAAAGGCAGCTGCTCTACCACCTGAGCTATGCACCCGAAGCCGTCATACCGGCTAGATGTCCGAATGGACGGAGCGCAACATAGGGAGGTGTTCCCCTTCGGTCAATACGGGAATGGGGATATGCCCGGTGTCGCTTGGCTCTCTCTTCCGTCATCCCCGACCGGCGAAGCGGTTGTCGGGGATCTGCCGTAATTAAGATATCCGAGAGTTGGTCCCAACTGGCGTTGCGCCCAACCTGCCTTCGCCGTAGCAAAACTTCGGCTTAGCGCAGGCAGGCTCGGGCATGACGCCCCTAAACAGGGGCCGTCACTCCGCCGCCTGATCCTTACCGAACTGATGAAGGGTGCGTTCGCGGACGCGAGGACTGACAAAGTGGCTGATATCGCCGCCGAGCATGCCGATCTCCTTGACCAGGCGGGACGAGATGAACTGCTGCCCCTCCGACGCCATCAAGAAGACGGTCTCGACATCCGGATTGAGCTGGGCGTTCATGCCGGTCATCTGGAATTCGTATTCGAAATCGGACACGGCGCGCAAACCCCGAACAATCAACGACGCGCCGGCATTAGCGGCAAACGCGGTCAGCAGGCCTTCAAAGGGACGAACCTCGACCTCGCAGCCATTGGTGTCCTTCATGGCCGCTATCTCGTCGCGGACCATTTCCACGCGCTCATCAAGGGAGAACAAGGGCCCCTTGCCGGCGTTGATGGCGACACCCACGATCAGCTTGTCGACGACCCGGGTCGCGCGGGTAATGATATCCATGTGGCCATTGGTCACAGGATCGAACGTGCCGGGGTAAATACCGATTTTTTTCGTCATCAGGATGTTTTACCCCTCGTTGGGCTCGTCGTCCATATTTTCAGACACATCTTCGGGCGCTTCTTCAGCCACTTCTTCGGTCTGTCCTTCGGCTGCCGGCTCGCTCGCCGCGTCCGCCGCCGGCTCCTCTTCGGGCGGCAACTCGCCGTCTTCTTCGACGGCTTCAACTTCCCGGATGCGGCTGACGGAGACGACCGATTCGCCCTCAGCCACCTTAAACAGTGTCACACCCCGCGCTGTCCGGCCGGTAAAGCTGATGCCCTCAACCGGCATCCGGATCAACTGGCCACCGTCCGACACCATGACCAGTTGGTCCGTCGGCGAGACCGGCGCGACCGCCACAACCTCGGTCGGATCATCCTTGCCACGTTTCAGATCGATACTGTCGATTCCCTTGCCGCCGCGCTTGGAAATTCGATAGTCATAGGCCGAGGTCCTCTTACCGAATCCGTCCGCCGTGACGGTCAAAATAAATTCTTCGTCATGCCCCATTTCCGTAAACAGCGGTTCCTGAAGTTGCGCTGCCAGCTCTTCGTCCCGGGCCTTGTCTTCGGCCCGGTCCGTATAGTCGCCGCCAACCAGCCGCCGACCGGCATTAACCGCGCGCAGATAATCGTCCCGCACCGGCACGTCAACGGTGACATGCTTCAAACCTGACATGGCGATGACTTCGTCTCCGTCAGCCAGGGCAATGCCGCGCACACCCGTGGAGGTGCGGCCGCTGAACACCCGGACATCGGTGACCGGGAAGCGGATGCATTTGCCGTGGCGGGTCGCCAGGAACACGTTGTGGTATTCCTCGAACACCCGGACGCGGACCAAGTGATCGCCCTCATTAAGCTTCATGGCGATTTTGCCGTTGGCCATGACGTTAGTGAAATCGCTGAGCCGATTACGCCGGACGCCGCCCGATGCGGTGGCGAACATGACAAACAGATCGTCCCAGGTATCTTCATCCTCGGGCAACGGCATAATGGTGGTTATGGTTTCTCCCTCGTCCAGGGGCAGCAAATTAACCATGGCCTTGCCGCGGGACTGCGGCGTGCCTTGGGGCAGCTTGTAGACCTTGAGCTTGTAGACCACGCCGCTGGTCGAGAAGAACAATACCGGCTGATGGGTATGGGCAACAAACACCTGGGAGACGAAATCCTCGTCTTTGGTGCTCATGCCCGAACGGCCCTTGCCGCCCCGATTTTGCGCCCGGTAGGTCGACAGCGGCACCCGCTTGATATAGCCGGAATTGCTGACCGTGATGACCATGTCTTCCTGCATAATCAGGTCTTCGATATCCTGGTCGAAATCGCCCTCTTCGATAGACGTCCGGCGCTCATCGGCGAACTGTTCCCGCATGGTGAGCAGTTCCTCGCGGAGAATTTTGAACAGCAGCTCCTTCGACCCGAGAATGGCCAGGTATTCGGAAATCTTTTCGCAGAGCTCCTTCAGGTCTTCGGCGATCTTGTCCCGCTCCAACCCGGTCAGGCGGTGCAGGCGCAGATCCAGGATCGCCTTGGCCTGGGTTTCAGAGAGTTGATACTTGCCGTCGACCACTTGGTGTTCCGGATCGTCGATCAATTCGATCAGCGGCGCAATTTCCTTGGCCGGCCACGGTTTGGCCATCAGCTTAGTTCGGGCGTCCTCCGCGTCCTTGGCATTGCGGATCAGTTCGATCACCGGATCGATATTTTCCACCGCCACTGCCAGACCCGCCATCACATGGGCGCGGTCCCGGGCCTTGCCCAGCTCATATGCCGTGCGCCGGGTGATCACCTCTTCGCGGAAGTCGATGAAGGCCTGGAGAATTTGCTTGAGGTTCAGCATCTCCGGCCGGCCGCCGTTGAGCGCCAGCATGTTGACACCAAAGCTGGATTGCAGCGGGGTGAACTTATAGAGCTGATTCAACACCACATCGGCCATGGAGTCGCGTTTGACCTCCACCACCACGCGGACGCCGTCCCGATCAGACTCATCACGAAGGTCGGAAATGCCCTCGATCTTCTTGTCGCGCACGGCTTCGGCAATGATCTCGATCATCCGGGCCTTGTTCACCTGGTACGGCACCTCGGTGACAATGATGGCTTCCCGGTCCTTACCGAAAGTCTCGATCGTTGCGCGGCCGCGTATGGAAACGGAGCCCCGGCCCGTCTTGAACGCGGAAATGATGCCCGCTTTGCCGAGAATGATGCCGCCGGTCGGGAAATCCGGGCCTTGAATATGGTTTTCGATCAGCTCGTCGATCTCAATCGCCGGATTGTCGATCACCGCACAGCAGGCGTCGATCACTTCGCCCAGATTGTGGGGCGGGATGTTGGTCGCCATGCCGACGGCAATACCGCCGGCGCCGTTGACCAGCAGGTTCGGGAATTGGGCCGGCAGAACCGACGGTTCCTGCACGGATTCGTCATAGTTGGGCTGGAAGTCGACCGTATCCTTGTCGATGTCCTCGATCAGATCATGAGCGGAGCGCGCCAAGCGGGCCTCGGTATACCGCATGGCGGCGGCACGGTCCCCGTCCATGGAGCCGAAGTTACCCTGCCCCTGAATAAGCGGCAGGCGCATGGAGAAATCCTGCGCCATGCGGACCAGCGCGTCATAGATCGCCGAGTCGCCGTGGGGGTGATATTTACCCATGACATCACCGACAATGCGCGCCGATTTGCGGAACGGCCGGTTATAATCGTAGCCGCCTTCCTTCATCGCGTAGATGATCCGCCGGTGTACCGGCTTCAAACCATCCCGGACATCCGGCAGCGCCCGGCTGACGATCACGCTCATGGCGTAATCGAGATA
>JAYQGD010000138.1:0-6900 GCA_038140415.1 Rhodospirillaceae bacterium | reverse complement strand
CCGCTGATTTCCGAGGAAAATTGAGCCGGGATATACGCTACTGCCCCGGCCCGCGCAAGACCGGAATCCGAATCAATCGCCCCTAATTTACTCCGCCGCCGCTGTCGCCTCGGGCGATCCGCCGCCGCCTTTTGCTTTGCGGCCTTCGATCAGCCCAACCGAGAAGGACATAATCGGCGGCACCAGGGCCAAGGTCAGTACGGCGGAGAGCGACAAGCCACCCAAGACCACTGAGCCCAGGCCGCGGTAAAGCTCCGACCCCGCACCGGGGAACAGGACCAGCGGCATCATGCCGAACACCGATGTCAGGGTAGACATAAAGATCGGCCGGATACGATTACGGGTGGCTTCTTCAATCGCCGCATCCGCAGGCATGTTTTCCTCGCGGATGTGGTACAAGGTCTGGTGCACCAGCAAAATTGCGTTATTCACCACGATGCCGATCAGGATGATAAAGCCCATCATGGTCAACATATCCAGCGACTGAGTGACAAACATGTTCAGAATCGCCAGTCCCATCAGACCGCCGGCGGCGGCCACCGGCACCGATAGCATCACGATGAAGGGATAGAGGAAGCTCTCGAACAGCACCGCCATCACCAAATAGACAATGACGATGGCGAGCAGGATATCGAAGACGATCTCGTTCCAGGTTTCCGTCAGTTTGTCGGCGCTGCCCGAGATGCGGATTTGAACGCCGTCCGGCAGCCCGCGCTGAACCCTCGGCGCAACAACTTTGGTGCGGATGGTGTCGATCGCTTCCTCCAACGGCATGGTTTCCCGCGGGCTCACCTGCAACGTCACCGTCCGCGCCCGGTCGATACGCCGAATTTGCGTCGGACCACTGGTCACCTCGATGGAACTCAGGTTCTCGACGGGCACAATACGGCCGTCACGGGTCACAATCGGCAAATTATGAATGGACTGGGTATGCTCTTTCGTTGGTTTCGGCCCCTTAAGGGTCAGATCAACACGTTTTCCTTCAAAGGTAACCTCGGCCACTCGCACACCGTCGTTGAACGCATCCACCGTAAGGCCCAGTTCGGACGCCGACACGCCATTGTCCAACAGCTTCAGCCGGTCCGGCTTCACCCGAATTTCCGGCTCGCCCAATGAAAGCGACGGCAGCGGCCGGATGCGGTTGCCTTGCGGCGGCGGGAAGTTGCCGATCAGGCGGAAAAACACGTTCCGGGCAATTTCATAATTCTCTTCCAAATCCGGTCCGGAGACATCGACGTTGATACCGCGCCCCGAGCCGATGGAACGCCCCCAGAGCGACGGCTGGAACACAAAGGCCAGTGTGCCCGGCTCTTCCCGAGCCGGGTTTTGCATGATCGGAATAAGCTCATGGGCCTTAGAGTCATCCACATGGGTGGCCGCGATGAAAGCCCGGCCGGTAAGCGCCACTACGAAAAACCTTTCAATCTTTTTGTCGGCATCGTTGCCCTCGGCTTTTTCGCCGGTCGGCGCGGCATTTGCCCACAGATGGCGAGTCTTCTCCTGCACCCGGGTCAGGATCTCTTCCATCGTATCCAGGTTGTAACCTTCCGGCGGTTGGACAAAACCGATGGCGAGGTTCCGGTTACCGGTCGGCAGATAGTCGAGCTTGGGCAGGGCAAACCAGGCGAAGGCCGCGGCGGCCGTCGTTATGATACAGACAATTGCAAAAGCCTGCCCTTTACGTTTCACCACGTAGCGGGTGAAACCAACCCAGAAATTAGTGAAGCCCCGCGCCATCGGATCCACAATCGGCAACCGGATGCTGGATTCCACGGCTTCAGTCTGAAACACACGATTGGATAGGGCCGGAATCAGTGTCACTGACACGAACAAGGACAGCAGCACGGAAACGGAAATCGCGACACCAATATCCCGGAACAGCTGCCCGGCTTCCAAATCCATGAACAGGATGGGGATAAACACCATCACCGTTGTGAGGGCCGATACCAACACCGCCGGCCACACCTGCGACGTGCCTTCATAGGCAGCTTCGGACGCACTCATCCCCTGCTGTCGCAATCGGAAAATGTTCTCCAGCACAACAATCGCAGCATCGACCACCATGCCGACGGCAAAGGCGATGCCCGCCAGACTGACCACGTTAAGGGATCGTCCCAGGAACGCCATGGCCACAAACGTGCCGATAACGGAGACGGGAATTGCGGCGGCGATAACCACCGTCGGCCGCCACGACCGCAGGAACAGCAATAGAATGATAATCGCCAAGGCGCCGCCGACGTAGATATTAGAAATCACCAGATCAATCGACGAATTGATATAGGTGGTTTCATCGTACACCTGGCGCATGTGGAGGCCGGCTTGACGGACAGGCCCTTCGGCTAATTCACTCGCGACCCGGCGCACCTCTTTCATCGTTTCCAGGACGTTGGCGCCCTGCTCCCGCGTCAGGTTCAGACCCATCGCCGGCTTGCCCAACAACCGCGCACGCGCGAAGGCTTTCTTATAGGAAACGGTCACTTCCGCGACATCGCCGACGGTCACCCGGCCCAAACCAACGGTTCCACCGCCTTCGCTTCTCAGCAAAATGCGGCGCACCTCTTCCGGTGTGGTGAGTTCGCCGTCGGTCCGCACCACGTACCGGCGCTTACCCTCATTCACCTCGCCGCCGGTGATTGCCGCATTTTCGGCGCGCAACCGGCTGATGACCTCGGGGACGGTCATCCGGTACTGGGCCAGCTTGGCCGGATCGACAATGACCTGAAGTTCACGTTCGTTGTCGCCGAACAGATTGACGCCGCCGACGCCTTTGATCCGCTCAAACCGGTCGCGGATAACATCTTTCAAGAAGTCACCGTAAGTGGATATATCCCGGTCATTGCCGTCGAGCCGGGACAGGCTGAACCAGGCAATAGCATTGTCTTCAGTGCCGGACGTGCTGATGACAGGTTCGTCCGACTCTTCCGGATAGCCGGTCACCCGGTCGAGCCGGTTGGCGGTCAATAGTAGCGTCCGGTTGAAATCCAGACCCGGCGCGAATTCCAGCGTGACCACGCCCTCGTTATGCTTGGCCTCACCGACGACCTGACGCAGGCCTTCGATGCCCTTCAGCTCCTCTTCCTGCTTGGAGACGATTTCCCGTTCCACATCCGCCGGCGACGCGCCCCGCCAGGCGGTCTTGATGATGATCACCGGCTGGCGCACATCGGGCGCCATCTGGATCGGTATCTTGGTCATAGACACCCAGCCGAACAAAACGATCATCAGCACCATCGCCACCACGGCCGTGGGACGCAGGATCGAAAGCCGAATGATATTCATGGACGAAGCATCCTTGGGTTAGTTGAGGACTTTGACGGCGCCGCCGGCGCCAAGCCGTTCATTGCCGCGGACGACGACTTTTTCGCCGCCTTTCAAGCCTTCGAGAATTTCAAATTTGTTGCCGATCCCCCGGCCGATCCGGACCGTCCGCATCGCCGCCGTGGCGCCGGTCACAACGAACACCACATTGCCGTTGGCGCGGGAGACGACCGCATCCTTATGGACGGTCACAATTTTCTGACCACTGGTGATGGGCAGCTCCACCGAGACGCTTTGGTTATGCGCAAACGTTGCGCCACCCGTCCCGAAGTCAACCGTCAGACGCACCGGCCGGGTGCGGGTGCGGGTATTGTCGTCGGGAATGATCGTTTTCACTTTGGCGGAGAACTTATCGCCGTTCTCGGAATACACCGACGCGGTGGAGCCAATCGCCAAGCCGGACACTCTGGTGGAGACGACATCCGCTTCCACCTCCAACGCCTTCTCATTCAAGAGCGTCACCACCGGCGCGCCGACATTGACGAAGCCGCCGATTTCCACGTGCTTGTCCACCACGACCGCGTCATAGGGTGCTTTGATGCTGGTATTGGCGATATCGATCTGGATCGAATTCAGCGCGGCCTGAACTTCCGCCAGTTGGGCACGGCGCTCGGCGACCTGCCCCTCAAGATCTTCAAAACGGGCGCGGGAGAAGGCCGCTGATTGCTGCAAGTTCTTGATCCGCTGCAATTCACGCTCAGCGTTCCGAAAGCTGGTCTGTTGCCGTTCCACTTGTGCCGCGATGCGGCGGCGCTCGGCCTCGAATTTGGATTTGGAGAGCGAGACCAGGACATCCCCCTTGGACACGCGCGCGCCGACGCCCACATTGACCTCATCTATCGCGCCGCTAACCCGGGCGGAGAGTGGTCCCCGTTGCAGCGCTACAACCCGGCCGACCACCGTATAGGTATCCGTAATCGCCTCCACCTTTGCGTCATCCAACTGAACAGATTGCGGCGGGCGGCCACCGGCACGCCGGCCGGCAGGAGCTCCCCCGGCAGAGGGCTTTGCCGCCGGTTTTGCGGCGGGCGCTGCGGAAACGGTCTTCGGTTTCAAGTCGGCGCAGCTTTTGCCCTGGAAGAAGGCCGGAATTTCAGCGCCGTCCAGACCGCCGTTTTTATCGCAGTCCATGTCGTCGAAGTTCGCCTGCAGCGGGCCACGCGCTTCGTCCCGGTCAACCAGACCGTTGTTGTTCGTATCCAAGCCTTTTGCCCGCTCGTTCAGCGGCGGATATTTTGAGGCCGCCGGCGCGGCCGCGGCCTTGGAGGCGGCTTCCGGGCACCCCGCGCCGGTGAAGAAGCCTCTGATCTCCGCCCCGTCGAGCCCACCGTTTTTGTCACAGTCCATCTCGTCAAAGTTCGCGGCGAGCGGCCCTCCTGCCTCGCTGCGCTCAATCAGCCCGTTGTTATTCTTGTCAGCGGCCTTCGCGCGATCGGAGAGAGCCTTGTCCTGCGCCTGGGCACTGGAAACGGTTACAACAAACAACGCGGCGAAAACCGCCATGGACAGCAGGGAAAATAAATTTTTACGCATCATGAAAACGCATCCTTTGCGAAAAGACTAAAAGCCGGAATTTTTCGAATGTAAGTTGATAACTCAAAACCAAGTGAAAAGGCCAGAGAAAGCGGGGCAAATTTCCGTGACGGCCAAGTGAAAAAAAGCTTTTGGCATTTGTGGAGGACCTAACGTCCCTGACCTCAATATCTGTCGCGAATGATATAGCTGATTCCAAAAAAATTCACGTGAATTTTATACGGAATGTACGTATCGATCGCGCGTCCGTTCCTTACTGGAAGGCCTCCGAAAGCTGAAGAAGCCCATCAATATCATAGGCACCATCGCCGATCTTGTCGGGCATCCATTCCGAAGGGGATTGGACCGGCGGCAAAGGCAATCCAACGTCCTGCCCGCCCGGCAGGCAAACGAGATTGAGCTCGAGCGGCGCCGGAAAAATGTTCTCATCACACTGTGCGTGATTATTGGCCCGGAAATAGGAAATGACGTGCCAATACAGGCTGTAGCCGAGGCCCTCTAGGTAAGTAATAAGCTCGGGCGAGCGTTCCCTGTCGTTGTTTTCCAGATAGAGGACCGGCCGGGTGGTCTCTAAAAGCTGCTGCCCTCCGGCCAGGATTTCCGCCTCCATCCCCTCGGCGTCTATTTTGAGGAGCGCACAATCCGATATCTCCAGTTGGTCGAGTGTAAGCGCGTCTATCTGAACCGTCGTCTCAGACAGAGGTATAAACCGGCCGATTTCGGGTATCTTGAATGAATAAGCGCCGAAATTTCCCTCCCGCGCGTAATCCGGCTCCTGCAGCTCAAGACGGCCTGCTTCGGCGGCGCAGGCCGCATTGATGGCGCGTGCATTCGCACAACTATTTTTCTCGAGGTTTAACTGCAGCAACTCGAAAATCGCCGGCTGAGCTTCGATCGCCAACACGCTGCCGGCCGCGCCGACGGCGCGAGAGAAAAACACCGCATGAGTGCCGATATTCGCCCCCACGTCTATCACCGTATCACCTGGTTTGAGGACATGGGATAAGAGGAACAACTCGTGCTCGGCGTACTCACCATAAGTCACGAGGGAGCGGCCGATGATCGTGTCGCCGGGATTAATCACAAAGTCCCCGCGCTTAGCGGAAACGGTCTGCTGGTCTGGGGCCATGCTTGACTTTCACCCGGCACAACACGCTAATCAAGCGCCCACTGCCCGTGGGGTCATCTTGGAGACGCGTCCAACCCATGCCTGACCAGGACAATCCGGCCGAAACGCCTGAAAAAGAGACGCTCGCAATCGTGGCGGCCTGGCAGCGTCTGTCGCCGAATGTGCGGGGCGCGTTGATTGCCTCGGTCGGCGCCTTTCTGCTGATCATCATGGCGTCCCTGGTGAAGCACATCGGCCAGTCCCTACCCCCGTTCGAGGTGCTGTTTGTCCGTTTTCTCGCCGGGCTGATTGTTATCCTTCCGGTGGTCTGGCGGATGGGGTTCAAAATTCTCAAGACCAGCAAGTTGCACCTGCACGCCGCGCGCGGCTTCGTCGGCTTCATGGGCAATACACTGTTTTTCTTCGCCCTCATCCACATCTCCCTGGCAGATACAGTGACCATCCAGTTTTCCCGGCCGCTAATCCTGTTGGTGATCGCCGCGCTGTTCCTGGGCGAGGACGTCGGCCCCCGGCGCATCATGGCCGCCTGCGTCGGCTTCATGGGCGTGTTGATGATCACCCGGCCGTTCGGTGAAGGGTTTGATCCGTGGGCCCTGTCAGCCGTGGGCGGCGCGTTCTTCGGCTCCCTCGTCGTGGTCACCGTGAAGCTCCTCACCCGGACCGAAGGCACGGTCACCATCATGTTTTACTTCGCCCTGTTCACCACGCTCTGGGCTATGATCCCGGCGTTCTGGACCTGGCAGGACCCAACGCCGACGGAATGGGCGCTGATGATCCTGACCGGCGCGCTCGGCATCCTCGGTCAGGGACTGTTTACCCACGGGCTGGGACTTGGCGAGACCAGCTTCGTCATGCCCTTCGATTATCTGCGGATCGTCTATTCATTCATCTTCGGCATTATCATTTTTGCCGAGATACCC
>JAYQGD010000137.1:0-6915 GCA_038140415.1 Rhodospirillaceae bacterium | reverse complement strand
TTGCTACACGTGGTACAGTGGGAAGACGACCGGGACATCAACGAAGCCTATGTAGGCAAGATCGACCAGGAACTGGCGCCGGGCGGCGGACGGATCGACCATATCGCCTTCGACGCGACGGGTCTTCATGATGTGCTAGCGCGCCTTGACAGTCTCGGCATCGACTATATCGAGCGCCGGGTCGACATCAACAGCCGCTATCAGGTCTTCTTCCATGACCCGAACGGGATCAAGGTGGAACTGGATTTTTCGGCAGAGGAAACCGGCGATCGCAAACCGCCCGCTATGTTCGAGGAACTGGCCGCCGAAATTAGCTCATGAAGCTCCACATCGGCGGTGAAGAAATCAAAGACGGCTGGAGCATTCTCAATATCCAGGAAGGGCCCGGTGTTGACTATCTCGGCACCTGCACCGACCTGAGCCAGTTCAGCGACAATTCCATCGAGGCGATTTACGCGTCCCATGTATTCGAGCATTTGGGCTACCGGGACGAGCTGCCCAAAACCCTAGCGGAATGTTACCGGGTCTTGGGCACCGGCGGGCAATTGATGATCAGCGTGCCCAACTTCGGCCTTCTGTGTCAGCTGTTCGTCGCCGAGGGGCTGGCGCTGACCCAGCGGTTTGAATTGATGCGCATCATTTTCGGCGGCCAGCAGGACGACTTTGACTTTCACAAAGTCGGATTGATCGAGGATTTCCTGCGCAACGATCTGGGCAAGTTGGGATTCTCCCCCATAGAACGGGTGGAGGAATTTAATCTGTTCAATGACTCCAGCAGCCAGCGGCTGGGACCGCACCTGATCAGCCTCAACATGATCGCCACCAAATAACCCGAAGAGTCGATTGAGGTTCCGCCTCGCGACTGGTTTAATTCAAACAAACAAAACTGATTTCCGGGAGAGAAGCATGTCGCCAGACGCCTCCGGCCCGTCCGTCCATCCGGACCTGGACCGCCACCAAAAATCCATGCAGCCGCAGGTGTTCACCCTGAACGGCCATATCCATGTCGCCTTCGCCTATTCGGTGGTGAACTGCACCCTGATCGAGGGCGAAGACAGCTGCATCCTGGTCGACACCATGACCAGTGTGGACACGGCGGAAAAAGCGGCCGAGGAATTCCGTAAACTCACCGATAAGCCGATCACCACCGTGATCTATACTCACTTCCATGCGGACCATGTCAGCGGCACCGGCGCCTTTGTCTCAGAAGAAGACGTAAAATCCGGGAAGGTCCAGATCATCGGCCAGGAAGAGCTCACCGACCACGTCATGCGGGACGTGGGTCTGATCGCGCCGCTGTTGGGCCGACGCGCCATGTATCAGTTCGGCATGCGCCTGCCGGTCAGCAGCGAAGGTACGGTCGGCGCGGGTCTCGGCCCGCCCCAGCGTCCTGGCCAGCGGACCTTCATGCCGCCCACTACCACGTTCGACAAATCCTACAAGGGTGAGGTCGGCGGGATAAAATTCGAGGTTCATCTGACCCCGTCGGAAACCGAAGACCAATGTTGCGTCTGGCTGCCGGATGAAAAAGTTCTGCTGTCGGCGGACGCGGTCTATGAATCTTTCCCCAATGTCTATGCGCTGCGCGGCACTCGCTTCCGTAATCCCATGGTCTGGGCCCAGGGTGTGGATACGTTACGCGGATTTGGTGCGGATACGCTGATCCCCCACCACGGCCGTCCCGTCGAGGGCGCGCAGAAGATTGAACAGCTTCTCACCGACTACCGGGACGCTATCCAGTTCGTGCACGACCAAACGTTGCGCTACATGAACCTGGGCTACCGCCCGGACGAAATCAAAGAAGTCGTCCAAATGCCGGAACGCCTGAAGGACCACCCCTGGCTGGGCGAATTCTACGGCTCCTACAAGCATTCGATCCCGGCCATCTATGCCGGTTATATCGGCTGGTACCAGGGTGACCCCGTCGATCTGGATCCGACACCCTGGACCGAAAAAGCCAACCGTTACGTAGACATGATGGGCGGCCGGGACGCTGTCATGGCCGCGGCGCAAAAGGCACTGGACGGCGGCGATGAGCAGTGGGCGGCGGAGCTACTCACTTGGGTCATCCGCTGCAACCTGGACGACCAGGAGGCGCGGGACCTCAAGGCCGATGCGCTTCGCCGTTGGGCCTATCAACAAAAGAACGCGACGTGGCGCAACTGGGGTCTTACCTCTTCCATGGAACTGACCGGAGAACTGGACCTGGCGGGCGGCGGCATGGTGCTGGGCTCCCCGGATCAGGTCAAAAGCTTCCCGCTCGAAGGCATCATGCAGATCATGACCGTGCGCCTGAAAGCGGAGGAAGCTTGGGACACCCACATCCGAGTAGCGTTCGAGACCACGGACACTAAAGAGTCCTGCGCTTTGGAAATCCGCCGGGGCGTCTGCCAGTTCTATACCGATCCGCCGGCGGAGCGAGATGCAACCCTGTCCTTCGGCCGGCCGTTCCTGATGCAGTGGCTGTTCGGCAAGACCACAGTGGACGAGGCGATCAAGGATGGAGCTGTCTCGGTTGACGGCGATGCCGCCAAGGTCAACGAGTTCATCGGTAAGTTCGAGCCCTTCAACCAGGCGGTCAACGTGGCCCTCGCCACGCGCTAGTACCTGGAGGGTAAGCAATGCTGGAACTTTATCATCACGGCTCTTCGGTCTGCGCCGCCAAAGTGCGGATGTACATGGCGGAAAAAGACCTGGACTGGACCGGGCACTATATTGATATCCTGAAGGGCGAGCAGTTCACCCCGGCGTATATGAAACTCAATCCCAAAGCCGTGGTGCCGACTCTGGTCCACGATGGCGAGGTGATCTGCGACTCCACGGTGATATGTGAATACATCGAAAATGTCTTCACGGATAAGCCGCTCCGGCCCGCCGATCCGTTAGAGATCACCCGGGTCATGTACTGGACCAAGGCCGTCGACGAGGCCCTGCACCCGGCCTGCGGTTTTGTCACGTTCCTGACCTGTCACCGGCATATCGTGCTGCGGCTCGGCGAAGAAGGCGTGGAAAAGTTTCTGAACTCCACCCCAGCCCTCTCCGTTACCGCCGACTGGCATGAAACCAAGAAGTCCATCGTGCGGCTGGGCTTCGAGGCCGAAGGCGCTGAGGCCAAACTGAAACTCTATGATCTCTATCTTCATAAGATGGAAGAGGTCCTGGCCAATCACGATTGGCTGGCAGGCGACAATTTCACCTTCGCCGATATCGCCATGACCCCGTATGTGAACCGGTTGGACATGCTGTCCCTGTCCGGCATGTGGGAAAACGGCCGTCTGCCCAAAGTCGAGGATTGGTTTGAACGGATCAAGGCCCGGCCCAGTTTCAAGCCCATGCTGTTGGACTGGTGCCCGGAAGATCTGACCAACGATCTAAAGACCTTCGGCGCCCAAAGCTGGCCGGAAGTCGCCAAAATCCTGGATATCAGAACCAACTAGCCGTAATGGGAACCTTAGGCCCCAATGAGCCGCTGATCGGCGTTGCCGGCTCACGAAACCGCCTGACCACGCCGGCCTTGGTCTTGGATTTGGATATCTTCGAACGGAATCTCGCGACGCTGTTGGCACACTGCGTCGAGAGCGGCCAAAACCTGCGGCCCCACGCCAAAACCCACAAAAGTTCCCAACTTGCGAGGCGACAAATTGATGCCGGCGCGGTGGGTGTCTGTTGCGCCACATTGCACGAGGCAGAGCAAATGGTGGCCGGCGGCGCTACCGGCGTGCTGATTACGTCACCCGTTGTTGGGCTGGATAAAATTCAACGACTGCAACAACTTAACAAAATTGCTGACAATTTAATGATTGTTGTCGACAATTTAGATGGATTGCAGGCGATTGAAAAATCGCTGCTGAAAAATGGTGACGAGATGACTGTCCTGGTCGATATCGATGTGGGCATGCAGCGCACGGGCACCAGCGATCCCGAGCAAATTGTCGCCCTCGCAAAACACCTGTCCGAGAGTGAGAGTTTCAGTTATGGCGGTGTGCAAGCCTATTCCGGCAGGGTTCAGCATATCGAGGATTATGCCGAACGCCGACGGGTCTATGGAGACCAAATGACGTTTCTTGCGGATATTTTGAAGGTATTGGAAGACGCCGGGTTTCCGCCTGGAATCGCCTCCGGCGGTGGCACCGGTACCCATCATATTGACCAGGAATTGGGCCTCTTCACCGAATTGCAGGCCGGATCCTTCATTTTCATGGATGTGGAATATAACGCCGTGGATCTGGCCAATGGACCCGGCAACCCGTTTGAAACGGCTTTGTTCATCCAATGCTCGGTTGTCAGCAACAATGCCGACAGTTTTGTCACTATTGACGGCGGCTATAAATGCTTTGCCACCGATGGTCCCAAACCGGAAATTTTCAGCGAGAACCTACCGGACTCGACCTATGATCGGTTCGGTGACGAACACGGCAAGATCAACTTGGGGAGCGGCAACTATAAGCTCGCCCTCGGTGAAACGATCACCCTGATCACCCCCCACTGCGATCCAACAGTGAACCTGCACAACTACTATCACGCTGTCCGGGGCGATACCTTGGTTGAAATCCTGCCCATTGATGCACGCGGTGTTCTATAGGGTTTTCCGAAGGTAGCTCGTTGAAAACAATGATGTTTTTACCCTGGAAATCGTTGTTTTAGCCCTTACATTACCTGCATAAGCTCAAATTTTGCATCCAGTTCGGGATCGCCCGTCATGCCCCGCATTCTTCTCGTCGACGACGACCAGAATTTTGTCGAAATCGCCCAGGCCCTGCTGGAGGCTGGCGGCCATCAGGTGACACCCGCGGAAGACGGCGAACAGGCGCTGGCGGCCCTGGAAAACACCGAGTTCGACCTGATGATCACCGACATAATCATGCCCAAAATCGAAGGCATTGAACTCATCAGAAAAGCTAAGGCGGGCTATCCGGATTTGTGCATCATGGCCATTTCGGCGCGGGACAAGCATTCGCCGATTCACTTGGAAAACGCGAAGAACTTCGGCGCCGACGATGTGATGGCTAAACCGATTGATCCCGCCGGCTTTATGCAGGCTGTGGCTGGCCTGGTCGACTAGCCCTTAATTTTGGGCGCTTCTGCTTTACGGCCCAGAGCCGTATAGACAATCGCCACCAGCACTAATGCGACACCGAAGAACTGCCAGGGTGTCAGGATTTGGCCCAGAAACACGACACCGATGATCAGGCTGGAGAGCGGCTCAAAGTTCATTAAGAGCCCCGCCTTCACCGCGCCGATCTTGGAGACGGCCACAAACATGCCGATGATGGCGAAACCGTAGAACAGCCCGGTGCTGAGGAAGAGAGCCCAGCCCTTGGTTCCTTCCGGTAGGTGATACTCTCCGGCGATCAGATCCATCACGATGTACACCAGCGCGCCCGAACACAGCATGTAAAAGCTGACCGGCCGGGAATCCTGCCCCCGGACCAGCCGGTTCATGAGCAGCAGCATGGTGGCGAACAGAACCGCGGCCGCCGCCGCCATGACGATCCCGATGGGATTGAGGCTAAGCCCAATCACATCAAGTGCAAACGCCAGGCCGATGAAGGCCAGGATCAGCGCAAAAATCAGCCGGCCGGTTAACTTCTCCTGCCCCATGGCCCAGGCGCCGAGACCGGTGAGGATCGGATACAGATAAAAGGTCACCACCGCCAAGCCCACCGGGATGTACTTGATGGCGCCGAGCAATCCGTAGGAATAGCTGGCCAGGATCACGCCCATCCCCATGGCGATGAGCTTCACCCGCCCCGGCAAATTCATCTCCACCCGCCAGAGCTTAAGGATCACGCCCAGCGCAATAGCCGCCAGGGTCGTCCGGTAGGTCAGAACCGATAAGGGGTTCGCGCCATATTCGTAGGCGACGGAGGCCAGCGAGGTATTGATGGCGAAACTGATGGCCACACAGACCGTGAGGATGGAGCCGAACAACTGGGTCCGGGACGGGGTGACCGCTTCGTTCACGCGCGACTCAACGGCTCAGCGTCCCGGCATCCAGCCGAGGCAATCCTCGGTCCGGCCCGACGGGATGTATTCCGCGCCCAGGAAACCATCCCAGCCCATCTCATCGATGGCGTGGAAGACGTACGGGAAATTGATCTCACCGGTGCCCGGTTCATGCCGGCCCGGTGTGTCGGCAAACTGGATATGACCAATCTGGGGCAAGGTCTCCCGCATCGTATTGACCAGGTCCCCCTCCATGATCTGCATGTGATAGATGTCGTATTCGATGGTCAGATTTTCGTGGCCGGCCCGGTCGATCACGTCGAGCGCCTGCCAGGTGTGATCCAGTAGGAAACCGGGACGTTCCACCGTATTCACCGCTTCGGTCATGACTTTCACACCCAGTTCCTGCAGCGCCTCGGCAGCAACGCGCAAGTTGCCGGCCAGAACGTCCAGGCACTGTTCCCGCTCGAACTCGTCCAGCGGCGGAAATCCCGGCAGCACGTTCATGGTGCGGGGCCGGCACGCATCGGCATATTCATACGCCACCTCGACCCCGGCTTTGAACTCGTCTTCCTTGCCCGGGATCGATGCGATGCCGCGCCCGCCGGTGGGCAGATCGCCCACGGGGATATTAATCCCGGCGAATTCCAGCCCGCTGTCTTCCTTGGCGGCTTTTAAATCCGCTGCCGGCGTGTCGTAGGGGAACTGCAGCTCAATCGCGGCGAATCCTTCCCGGGCGGCGACGGCGAACCGGTCGAGGAGGTCATACTCCAAAAAGATCATCGAGGCGTTGGCGGAAAATCTGGGCATTCTGCTGGGTCCTTGAGAAACTGACGCGATCTTCTTGAATGGATCAGGCCCGGTCAAGGGGCGCGACTGATCGCTCACTGAATGTTTGAAGATTGGGGCCTCAAAGGCCAAACTGCGGCCACATTTAAGAGAGGGTTCCATGTCCAGATTAAAGCTACT
>JAYQGD010000136.1:0-6936 GCA_038140415.1 Rhodospirillaceae bacterium | reverse complement strand
TACTCATCTAGGCACTACAAAAATTGGACAGTATAATAAAGCCAGGGAAGAATTCCCGTTGGTTCAAATGGAATGCGGCGAGTGAGGCATAGAAATGCTGAGCAGTAAGGAACTGATGGAGCGCGCCGGCGTCTCGCGGGCGACCCTTAACAACTACATCGGGATGGGATTGATCCCCAAGCCGGTGGTCAAACAGCCGGATGCAGGCAAGTCCAAGGCCCGCCGAATAGGGTATTTCCCCGCCAACACAGTGACCAAGCTGGAACGGATCAAGAGCCTCAAAAAGCAGGGCGTCCGGATGGAGGATATTGTCTAGAAGCTGGGCGGGACGATTGAAACGGTCAACGACAACCCGGCCCCGAAGACGAAGCGCAAGGCGGCTGCACAGTCTGGCAACGCCCCCTCCCCAGCCTCTTCCGCCGAGATCACCCCCCGCGGTCTGCGCCTGACCATCGAAAACCTGGAACACCCGGCCTATCTCTTGAACAATAAGTTCGAGGTGGAATGGTCTAACGCCGCCGCAGAGGCTGAGATATTCGGCAAGTCGAACGGCGTGCCCAAGGACATTGCCGATCGGAACGTGTTCTCCTTGCTGTTCGGCGGGTTAAGCCAACAGTGCGTCGATCGCGCCACATTGTTCGCCTTCCATCTGGAAATTGCCAAGAACCGGATGTCCAAGGCCAACCTTCTGACCATGGACCCCAATCTGGATGAGGCGCAGATCGAAGAGCTGTCTGAACTCTACTCTACCGTGGAGGCCGTCAGCTCCCGCCAGCTTCGGGATACGGATATCAATCTGGGCGATCACTTCGCGGCGGAAAATCGATACCGGCTCTACGCGTCGTTCTTCCGGGAAGGCGTGTTCTTCGCCTACACCCCGGCGGAGGCCGGCGAAGACTCTCTGCTGCAAATCCTCAGCCGCCGGGATTTGGTCATCCGCGATCTATTGCGCAACCGGAAACCCTACGTCACGCCGCTGGCCGTTCTGGTGGCCGATCTGCAGAACTCGGTCAAAATCTACGCGGAGTTGCCACCCGATGAATATTTCGAGTTGATCAACCAGATATGGCGGCGGATGGAGCCGATCTTCCGCAAGTACTGCGCCACCCACGGCAAGCATGTGGGCGACGGCATCGTCTACTATTTCTTTCCCCAGCCCGACTGCAATTACGTGTTGAACGCGATCGAGTGTGCTTGGGAAATGACCGTCGCCATGCACGAGATCGACAGGGAATGGCAGGCCCGGAAAAACTGGGCGAACAGTCTGAAGCTCAATATAGGCCTGGACGAAGGCCAGGAATGGTTCGGCGCTTATCAGACCACCACGCATCTGGAGCTGACGGTTCTCGGCGACACCATAAATCAGGCGGCCAGGCTCAGCGATTTCGCCCGGGACGGCGCCGTGTGGGTGACCAAGTCCATGTTGTCCTCCTTGTCGCAGCGGGAACGGGAACGGCTGGAATTCGGAATCAAGCGCCGGGATATGGACGGTAATGAGATTGTGGTGAGTTCCACTTACGGGCGGGTCGTCAATCTGGTCGACCTGAACGAACCGGGCAACATCAAACTGCAGGACATCGCCGCCATCCCGGTGACCGAGATTATTGACTTCAGCACCGAAGAGAACGCCTAGCCCTTAATCGTCGTAGCGTTCTTCTTTCCAGGGATCGCCGCGCATGTGGTAGCCCTGGGCTTCCCAGGTGCCTGGGATGTCCTGGTTGGTAAATGTAATGTGCCGCAGCCACTTGGCGCTTTTCCAGAAATAGAGTTTCGGTACGATCACCCGAACCGGTCCGCCATGTTCGCGGGTCAAGGGCTCCCCTTCCCAACTGTGGGCCAGCAGCACATCGTCATCATCGAAGTCGGCCAGCGGCAGGTTGGTCGAATAGCCGTCATAGCTGCGCAGCATAAGGTGTGACGCGTCCGGGTCCGGTTGCACGGCTTCCAGCAGCGTCTTGGCGCTGACGCCGTCCCAGCGATTATCGAAGCGGGACCATTGGGTCACGCAGTGAATATCGGAGACGGAGCTGACCTGTGGCTGCGCCATGAAATCGTTCCAGGACCATTTGATCGGCCGGCGCACCATGCCGCCGGCGCTCAACGACCAGTCCCGCTGATCGATCACCGGCTGATCGCCAAGATCAAGCACCGGCCATTTATGGGTGCGCACCTGTCCCGGGGGAAGCCGCTTGTCGGCCATCGCCCTAGCCTTTGTCCCGCATGAGACGCGCCTGATCCCGTTTCCAATCCCGGTCCTTGGAGGTCATGCGCTTGTCGTATTGACGCTTGCCTTTGGCCATGCCCAGCTCGACCTTCGCCAGGCCGCGCTTGTTGAAATAAACGGAGAGCGGCACCACGGTCATGCCTTCCCGGCTGATGGCGCCGGAGAGTTTTGCCAGCTCCCGCTTGTGCAGCAACAGTTTCCGCGCGCGCCGTACTTCATGCTGGCCGCGGGTGCCGGCCTCGTATTCGGGGATATAGGCGTTGACCAGGAACAGCTCCCCCTCCTGGTCGGCGGCGTAGGATTCCTCGATGCTGGCGCGGCCGCTGCGCAGGCTTTTGACCTCGGTGCCGGTCAGCATGATGCCGGCCTCAAGCGTCTCCTCGATGAAATAGTTGTGACGCGCCTTGCGGTTGCGCGCCGCGACGGTCGCGGGCGTTCTGGGCTTCTCGGCCATGAGGAAATCCGTTCAGACGGACGGACGCCGTTCCGTTTAGGACAGCGCGCCGACGTCGGTCAGGGCTTTCTTGACCCTGTCCTTGCTGGATTGAGCGATATCGGTGATCGGCAGGCGCGCTTCGGCCGAACAAAGACCCAGCAGTTCCGCCGCGTACTTCACCGGGCCGGGGCTGGTTTCGCAGAACATCGCCATGTGCACGGGCATCAGGATGTTCTGTAGTTCCATCGCCTTGGCGATATCGCCGTCCCGCCAGGCCTTCTGCATATCCGAGCAAAGCCGCGGCAGGATGTTGCCGGTCACCGAGATGCAGCCGTGACCGCCGCCGGCCAGGAACGGCACAGCCGTCCCGTCTTCGCCGGAAAGCTGGCAGAAATCCGGGCCCATGGCGAGCGCGGTGAGCATCGGTCGGTTGAGGTCGCTGGTCGCGTCCTTCACGCCGACGATGTACTCGAGCTCGGCCAGCTTGGCCATGGTCTCCACGGACATATCGACGATGCTGCGGGCCGGGATATTGTAGATGATAATCGGAATCTGCGCCGCGTCATTGATCGCCTTGTAGTGTTCGTACATGCCGGCTTGGGTCGGCTTGTTGTAATACGGGGTCACGACCAAGGCGGCGTCCGCGCCGGCCTCCTTTGCATGTTTAGCCAAGCTGATGGCCTCGTCAGTGGAATTGGAGCCTGCGCCGGCAATGACCGGCACTCGACCGGCGGCAACCTCGATGCAAATCTCCGTCACGCGCATGTGCTCTTCATGGCTCAGGGTCGGCGATTCCCCAGTGGTTCCACAGGGCACCAACCCGTCCGTCCCCTGTTCAATCTGCCACTCGACGAACGCGCGGAACGCGTCCTCGTCGACGGCGCCGTCCTTGAACGGGGTGATCAGGGCGACATAAGACCCTTGAAACATTGACGTATCCTCCAAAAATTTGCCCGAACATAGACTTAGACAGGTTGGGCAGCAAGAGTTTGCACATAAAATTGAGGGATATCCCCATTGAAGCGGATTCCGATAATCCATAAACTGCGCGGCCAGGGGATCGGCCCCATCATTAGGCAGCCGGTAATAGGATTTTCATGAGGCCCGTTATTAGGAGGCTACTCGCTGTTTCGCTTGTTTCGCTCGCCGTCCTGTTGGGGATGACGCCCGCGAACGAGGCTGCCGCTGTGTCCAAGAAAGACAAGACTGCCGCCGAGGCCGCCTACAAGCTGGGTGAAAAAGCCAAATGGACAGAGTTCGAGCGCCGCGCTAAGTCGGTTAAGGACCCGCTTCTTAAAAAAGTTCTCCGCTGGTACCGGCTGCAGGCCCGCGCCTCCGGCGCAAGTTTCGAGGAAATCAGCGCGTTTATCGAGGCTGAACCCGAGTGGCCACGCCAACGCCGTTTGCTGATCCGGGCCGAACAAGCGATGAAGGCCAGCACGGATCGAGACTTGGTATTGGCCTGGTTCGCAAAGCATCCGCCCCTAACGCCCAACGGGGTCGCCTGGATGGCCGGAGAAAAGCTGCTCGCGGGCAGCAAAGACGACGCCATTCGGATGGTGAAGGATGTTTGGGTCTCGGGTAATTTCGGATTCAAACAGGAACGCCATTTCCATCAACAGTTCCGCCAATATATGACCCTGGACGACCACCTGAACCGGCTCGACCGGCTGCTGTGGGACGGCAAGTATTATCCGGTGCGGCGCATGTACCGCCGGTTCAAGGACCCGAAGTATCGCGCCCTGGCCGAGGCCCGGCTGACTCTCCGCCGGATGCGCGGCGGGGTGGACCGGGCTATCGAGAAGGTGCCGGCTGAACTTCAGGATCATCCGGGTCTGGTCTACGAACGGTTGCGCTGGCGGCGGCGCAAAGGACGGGATCAGCATGCGATGGCGCTCTTGCAAAACCCGCCGGATGATCTGATCGAACCGGGCCGCTGGTGGACTGAGCGGGCCATTTTGGCGCGGCGAGCTTTACGCAACGGTCATATTTCCGACGCCTACCGCCTGACCAAGGATCATCGCCTGGATGAGGAAGATGCCGGAAATATGATCGAGGCGGAATGGATGTCCGGCTGGATCGCGCTGCGTTTTCTTAAAGACAACAAGGTCGCCTACGAGCATTTCTCCAAAATATACGGCTTGGCGAGTTACCCCATCAGTCAGGCCCGGGGCGCTTATTGGGCCGGCCGCGCGGCGGAAGCTTTGGGCGACGCCGAGAAAGCCGCCTTTTGGTACCGTACCGCCTTTCTGCACGAGACCACATACTATGGTCAGTTGGCGGCGGCTAAAATTCCGGACGCGAAGAAACTGGCTCTGCCGGCGAGTCCTAAAGCCGGCGGCGAGATTAAGAAGACTTTCGAAAAGGACGAGCTTGTGGCAGCGGTCCGGACAATCAGCAATGCCGGCCTGCGGGAGATCATGCGGCCGTTTATCCGGCAGTTAAGCCGCAAGGACGAGCGGGAGGAGTGGCAGGTGCTGACCGCCGCATTGGCCAAAGCCGAAGGCCGCAACGATTTGGCTGTTCTGGTCTCGAAAGCGGCGCTGCGAGACGGTATCGATCTGGTAGAGGAAGGTTATCCGGTTCTTAAACATAAATTTGTGACCGGGGTTGAGCCGGCGTTCGTGCACGCCATCATCCGTCAGGAAAGCGCCTTTAACCCCAAAGCCATCAGCCATGCCGGCGCCCGCGGTCTGATGCAGATCATGCCGCAGACGGCGCGTCAGGTCGCCAAGCAAAATTCGAAACGCTATTCGCGGAGAAAACTTACAGAAGATGAGAAATATAATCTGGGACTGGGCCAAGCTTACCTGCGCGATCTACTTAAGGAATTCAATGACTCCTATATCCTGACCCTGGCGGCGTACAACGCGGGGCCCCATCGGGCCAAACGCTGGATCAAGCGCCACGGCGATCCCCGGGACAAGACCGTCGACGCCATCGATTGGGTTGAGATGATCCCGATCACCGAAACCCGGAACTATGTGCAGCGGGTGATCGAAAACCTGCATGTCTATCGGCAGTTGCTGACAAAGAAGGAAGTCGCCTTCAATCCGGAGGGGGCTCTGAGCCGCTAACGCCCATGAAATTGCCAACCTACCAAGACGTACTGGCGGCAAAGGACCGTCTGGCCGGTGAAGCGCGCAGAACGCCGTTGCTGGAATCCGACCGGGTGAATGAACAGTTGGGCTGCCGGCTTCTGATCAAGGCCGAAAACCTCCAACGGACCGGCTCTTTCAAGTTCCGAGGCGCCTATAACCGCATCTGCCAATTTTCGGATGAGGAGAAACCGCGCGGCGTCGTGGCCTTTTCGTCCGGCAATCATGCCCAGGGCGTGGCGCTCGCAGCAAAGCTTTTGGACGTCCCCGCCTCTATCGTCATGCCGTCGGATGCACCCAAAATTAAGATCGAAAACACCCGTGGCTACGGCGCGGAAGTTGTTTTGTATGACCGTAAAGACTGTAATCGGGTTCAGGTCGCCGAGGATATTCTGGCAAAGACCGGCGGTACCATGGTTCCACCCTATAACGACCCGGATATCATCTGCGGGCAAGGCACGATCGGGCTGGAGATCTGTGAGCAGGCCCATGAAGTCGGCGCTGAGTTAGATATATTGACCGGGCCCAGCAGCGGTGGCGGCATGATGAGCGGCTGCACCCTCGCCTTTGCGGAACTCTCTCCCGAGACTGATCTCTATGCCGTGGAGCCCGCCAACTATGACGATATTACCCGGTCTCTGAATGCCGGTGAGCGGGTGACCATTCAGACCGGGACGCCGTCATTGTGCGACGCCCTGTTGCTGGAGACGCCGGGCGAACTCACCTTCGAGATTATGAAAGCGCGGTTAGCGGGCGGTCTCGTTGTCACCGATGACGAAGCCTTGGCGGCGGTCAAGCTGGCGTTTCAGGAGTTTAAGATTGTGCTTGAACCGAGCGCCGCAACATCGCTGGCGGCGATCCTGACCGGCAAAGTGGATCGCACAGGTAAGACCATCGGGGTCATCTGCACCGGCGGCAATGTGGATCCCGCTGTCTTCCAGCGGGCTATCAGCGGTTAAGAGATAGCGGGTGTCTACCCAGAGGTAACTTCGGTCTGAGGCTTCTTGGGCGGGTCGACCTTGGACTTCGAGGCGCCCTTCACCAACAAATTGATCGGCCCCTCGCTGTCCTTCTTGCCGCCTTCAATCCGCCGGCAATGACCTTCAAGAAAGGCCCCCTGCTCAATCGCCAGGTTCTCGTGCAGGATATCACCCAGAACATGGGCCGATTTGGCCAGG
>JAYQGD010000135.1:0-6957 GCA_038140415.1 Rhodospirillaceae bacterium | reverse complement strand
GTCCATCAGCTCATCCAATGACTGGCGGGCGATCTTGAAAGAACCCCAAGCCATGTAGATAACAATCGCCACAGCCAGGAGCGGATCGACGATCTGTAAGCCGCCAAACGACGCTAGGTAAATACCGATGATGACCGCAACATTCACCAAGATGTCGACACGGTAGTGGAGAGAATCGGCGCTGATGGCCAGTGAATTGGTCTTGCGAACCACATACGCCTGAAACGCCACCAAGCCTAAGGTTAGAACAAGCGAGAGCACCATAACGGCGATGCCGATCTCACCATTTGACACCACCTTGGGGTGGATCAGCCTATTGCCCGCTTCAAGCAGGAGAAAAATACCAGAGCCGGCGATGAACGCGGCTTGCGCGAGGCCGGCCAAACTTTCCGCCTTGCCGTGTCCAAACCTGTGTTCCCGATCCGCAGGCTGCAGGGCGTGCCGTATGGCCAGCAAATTTACAAGCGAGGCGCCGGCATCCAACAACGAGTCAACCAATGACGAAAGCAGACTGACGGATTCCGTGGCCGCGTAAGCGCCAAGCTTGGTTACAATAAGCACAGTCGCAACCGCGACGGACGCATAACTCGCCAAGCGCATGAGGCGGGCGAATTTAGGGTCCACCCCACTACTCTCAGGTAAATTCAATAGATGTTCGTCGCCGTGCACTTATCCAGCCACCCAAATTTCACGGATAGAGCCGTTCGCCAGCCCAGCCCTCTTCGCTTCGACTATACACCATTCGGTCATGAAGCCTGAACTGCCGCTCCTGCCAAAATTCGATTTTCTCCGGGAAGACGCGATATCCCTCCCAAAACGGCGGCCTCGGCACCGCGCCGATGTTAAACTTCGCGGTATAAGCGGCAATGTTTTTCTCCAACTCCCAACGCCCCACAAGAGGTCGGGACTGTTTCGAGGCCCAGGCGCCGATCTGACTTCCCCGCGACCGGGACGCAAAATAGGCGTCCGCTTCTTCGTCAGGGACTTTGGTTACGGGGCCATCCACCCGGACTTCCCTTAGCAATGATTTCCAGTAGAAACACAGCGATGCCCTCGGGTTCGCGGCCAACTCTTCCCCTTTCTGGCTTTCAGAATTTGTGTAAAAAACGAATCCCTGATCATCCACACCCTTCAAAAGAACCATTCGGACGGAGGGCCGCCCATCCGCATCCGCCGTCGCCACGGCCATGGCGGTCGGGTTCACGGATTCCAGCTTTTCAGCTTCCGCCAGCCACTCTTTGAATAGGGCAATCGGATCGTTTGTTTCTACTGACATATCAATGGCTTATTAGAAATTTTATTGTACCAGCTGCTCCGGCCACGCCGGGAATTCAGGGTAGGTTGTATGTATCCTGTTCGATGGCCGAAAGCAAATTGAGACGGCTTTTCATTCGCATCTAATGCGCACGCCTGCGGCTTTCTCTTTCGGCGAAAATGTTTTAGGAATGACTTAATCTATTTAGACCACGATCCGATGCATTATCCGGAATCGTGTGAGAAAGAATTGCGAGGGATTTATGTCGTCGAGCGGTGGACTAATGCAGGGCAAAAAAGGGCTGATCATGGGTGTCGCCAATGATCGCTCGATCGCCTGGAATATTGCCAAAGCCTGTCATGATCAGGGCGCCGAATTGGCGTTCACCTATCAGGGTGACGCGCTCCTCAAGCGCGTGACGCCGCTGGCCGAGTCCATCGGCTCAGACATAATTCTCCCCTGCGACGTGACCGATGAAGGCAGCGTCGATGCCGTGTTCGGTGAACTTGAAAGCAAATGGGGTAGCCTGGACTTTGTGCTCCATGCCATCGCTTATTCGGATAAGGATGAACTTAAGGGTCTATATGTCGATACAACCCCGGACAATTTTACCAAGACGATGCAGATCTCGTGCTATTCCTTTACGGCGATTTGCCAGCGTGCACAGAGAATGATGCCCGACGGCGGCAGCCTTCTCACGTTGACCTACGCCGGATCTGAACGGGTCATGCCGCACTATAACGTGATGGGTGTCGCCAAGGCCGCCCTCGAGGCAAGTGTCCGCTATCTAGCCGAAGACCTGGGGCCACAGAATATTCGTGTGAACTCCTTATCGGCCGGCCCGATGAAAACCCTTGCGGCGTCCGGTATCGGCGATTTTCGCTATATCCTTAAATGGAACGAGTACAATTCCCCCCTGCGCCGCAATGTCTCTGGTGAGGATGTCGGTGGCGCCGGCATGTATCTGCTGAGCGGCTTATCTTCCGGCGTGACGGGCGAAACCCATCATGTCGATTGCGGCTACAACATCGTCGGCATGAAAGCCGTTGATGCACCGGATATCACTGTCTCTAAAAGCGATGAGGCGGCTTAACGGCCGGCAGCACCATGTCCGGCAATAGATTCGGCCACCTTTTCCAATTCACTACCTTCGGCGAAAGCCATGGCCCGGCAATCGGTTGTGTGGTTGATGGCGTTCCGTCGAATATTCCTCTGAACGAAGAGGATATTCAGGTCTGGCTCGATAAACGTAAGCCCGGACAATCCCGCTTCACCACCCAGCGTAAAGAGTCCGACACTGTCGAAATTCTCTCGGGCGTGTTCGAAGGCAAGACGACGGGGACGCCCATCGGCCTGCTAATCCGAAATACGGACGCGCGATCCAAGGACTATGACAATATCAAGGACCTATACCGCCCCGGTCATGCCGACTACACCTACCACCATAAATATGGCAATCGCGACTACCGGGGAAGCGGTCGCGCCAGCGCACGGGAGACTGCTTGCCGTGTAGCGGCGGGCGCTGTTGCACGCAAGGTTTTAGGGGACAGTATCGCTATCAAAGGCGCACTCACCCAAATTGGAACAAAAGAGATCGACCGGGAAAAGTGGAACTGGGAAGAAGTCGACAACAATCCTTTCTGGTGCCCGGATGCCGATATGGCCCCCGAATGGGAAACCTATATGGACGAGCTACGCAAATCCGGTTCCTCTGCCGGCGCGGTGATCGAGATCGTCGCCCGCGGCGTACCGGTTGGCCTTGGCTCCCCCGTCTACGACAAATTGGATTCCGAAATCGCCAAAGGCCTTATGAGTATTAATGCAGTGAAAGGCGTCGAGATCGGCGCCGGTTTCGAAGCCGCCGGCTTCACCGGTGAAGAAAACGCCGATGAGATGCGCATTGAAAACGGCCGGCCGGTTTTCACCTCAAATCACGCGGGCGGTATCTTGGGCGGAATCAGCACCGGCCAGGATATCGTTGCGCGGTTCGCCGTAAAGCCGACGAGTTCCATCCTCACACCTCGCAAAACCATCACGGTGGACAATGAGGAGACCGAGGTCTCGACCAAAGGCCGGCATGACCCATGCGTCGGCATACGCGCCGTGCCGGTCGGCGAGGCGATGGTCGCCTGTGTCCTGGCGGATCAGTTTCTAAGATTTAAGGCGCAACGCAGCTAGAGCAGCCGTTAAACAGCGGATTGCTGCTTTTGCTTAGTCCACTCCATTCCGGCCAATATGACAGCCAGAACGATGCCCGCGATCGCCACAGGTAAGCCGAGATCGACAACAGAGTCAGGCGCAAACATCGCCGCACCGGCGACAAAGAACAGAACCCGTTGAATAACATTAATGTGGGCAATGACGTAGCCCATAAGTGCGACAGATATCATCCAAATGCCCAGCGCCGATTTGATGGCCACCCACGCGACGGAGAGCGCCGGACCTTCCATCAAAAGCTCAGGTACCACGACGAATAAGAACGGCACCAAATAAGCAAACCAGCCAAACCGCATTGCGGCAAATCCGGTCTTCATGGCGTCCTCCCCCGTCAGTGTTGCTGCCGCGAAGGCCGCGATGGCCACCGGCGGCGTGATCATCGACATCATGCCGAAGTAAAGAATGAATAGATGCGCCGCCATGGGGCTGATACCGACCTCGATCAAAGCCGGTGCTACCAACGTCGCCAGCATCAGGTACACCGCGACGGTCGGCATGCCCATACCGAGAATGATGCAAACAAAGGCGGAGAGCAGAAGAAGGAGGAACAGGTTAGTGCCGCCCAGTTCTACCAGGAGCAATGATAAGCCGAATCCGATCCCGGTAACATTCAGCGTCCCAATGACGATCCCCGCCGCCGCCGCGATCATGATGATATCCAAAACCGCGTGTCCGGTTTGCCGGATCGAATCCAGAAAATCGAGGAGAGTCAGCCGTTTCCCCTTGTAGCCAAAAAGCATACTGGTCGCCAGAATAACCGCGGTTGCGATAAGCGCCGACATCTCCGGCGAATAGTTAAAATTAAAGAGCGCGACAATAAGGACCACAAACGGCAGAGGGAAATACCAACCCGCCTTTAAAACCTCTTTGAGATTAGGAATCTGATCTTCGGCAACGGGCTGAATGTTGGTACGTGCAGCTTCCAGATCAGCGAGAATGAACAAGGCCACGTAATAAAGAACTGCTGGAATAAGCGCAGCAATAACCACATCGGTGTACGGAATCTCCAGAAACTCCGCCATCAGGAAGGCCGCAGCGCCCATAATCGGCGGCATCAACTGCCCCCCCGTCGAGGCCACAGCTTCAATGGCGCCGGCCTGTACACCGCGATAGCCGGCGCTCTTCATGAGCGGGATTGTGATGACGCCTGTGGTCACCACGTTGGAGACGACGCTGCCGGATATCGAACCAAAGAAACCCGATGCCGTGACGGCAATCTTCGCCTGACCGCCACGATACCGGCCCACTAACACCATGGAAATTTCAGTAAAAAATGTCGAGCCGCCGGACTTCGTCAATACTTGTCCAAAGAACACGAACGCCATGACAATGGACGTCACGATCTTCATTGGGATGCCGAGGACGCTCGTCGGGTCCCAGGCGATGTAATAGAACAGATCACGGGCCAACATTTCTTTGCCGGCGAGCTTACCCGGCAAAAGATGGCCAAACAGACCCATGAGGATAAAAGCAATTACCAGAACCGTCAGAACATGCCCAACCGTTCGCCGAAGCCCTTCGATCAACAAGGCGACAACGATTGTCCCGGAAATCAACCCGTCGGTCGGCGCATCAGACACCAACTCCGCCAATTGGGGATACCGCACAGCCATGTACATGGCGCTGGCAAACCCTAGAGCAGCCAGCACATGGTCAAACCACGGAATTGAATGCTTCTCGGCATTCTTACTATGCCGCTCAGACAGAAAAACCAGTGGAATAGCGATCGCAATGATCCCACCAAGGAACTGCTCCGTGTAGAGCAGCAGCCCGGCCATGCGGAATAAATCCGCCGCCCAGGCGATCGCAACCACCGTCAAGAGAACGGCGAGAACTGCTATAAAGCTGCTCATCGCCGTTTTCGTCTCGACGGCCTGTTCCGAAGTTTCTTGGTTATCCACGGAACTGCCTATTCTTGGGTCAAAAGGCTACCTTATTTCGGCGGCCACAACCCCTTTTCTTTGTAGAACTTGATGGCGCCCGGATGATAGGTCAGTTTGGGCAGGTCGAGCGCCATTGTACTCTGGTTGAACGTTCCCCAACCCGGGAACGCCTTAACGAGGGCGGCCTTATTGTCGTGCATGGTTTTGACAACTTTGTAGACCACATCGTCCGACACTTTCGCACCGGTAGCCAACGTATGCCAGTAGGTCATCACGTGAAGCGGCTTGTCGACACCAACGTTTCGCTTGGAGGGCTTTTCGAGCTTGGCCCATGCCGGCGGCACAAACTTGCGCGCACGCTCCAAAGCCGCAGGTGACGGATCAAACGGAAGCACCCGGACACCGCCTACCTTGGCATCCGTTTCACGCACCTTGCCCGCGCCGAAGACGAAAAAGAATGCATCCGCCTTGCCTGCGGCAAAATCGTCCGCGCTTTTCACAACGTTCGGCACCGGCACTTTTACCACGTCATCATAGCTGATGCCGGCGCTCGCCAGTTGGCCATCCATCAGCGCCTGGATAATCCGCTGGGAAGACCAGCCGCTGGGAACCCGCTTACCTTTCAAGTCCGCAACGGTTTTGATGGGAGAATCTTTTTTCACGAAGATTGAAACGCGAAAAGGAATGGTCGCCGTCGCCACCCGCAAATCAGGATGTTGACGGCCGGGATAGGCGCCGGTACCGGTCACCGCATAAAGTGACTCCAATTCGTTGACCAGCCCGAATTCCATCTTGCCGGCGTTGACCAGCGGCACATACACGCTGGAACCACCCATGGGCTGGGACCGCATCTGCAAACCGGCCAGCTGTGAAATAACTTTAGACAGGGATTGACCGGCTTGGTTGGTCCAACCACCTTTCGTCGTACCTACGGAAATCGTCTGCGCAGAGACAGACGCCGAAAGCAAAGCTGCACCTGCAATCGATGCAACAAATAGGGCCTTTTTCATAGTTATCCTCCCTTGGATGAAGGCTCTGGAAGCCGCGATACTGATGATTTCGACTTACCTTGTCAAAATCTTCCTCGACAGAATCTTGCCGAACGTCACTAGTAGCACCTTTCCGGGTCCCAAATAAGGCAAATGTTTGAACCGGCGGCTACTTTTCCACCACGATCGCCGTCCCACTTGCCACCAGGAACAGCATCGATTTACCGTCACCCGAAATTTCGCTGTAATCCAAATCCACCCCGATAACGGCATTGGCGCCGACAATAAGCGCTTCCCGGCGAAGCTCGGTTAGGCACACCCTACGGGAATCTCGCAACACTTTCTGGGAGGCGGAGCTCCGGCCGCCGAAAATATCGCGGATACCGGCGAAGAAATCTCTGAACAGATTCATGCCGAAAACGCATTCCGCCGTGATGATCTCTTTGCGTTCAAGTATTTTATAGTCCGACAGCGTGCTCTCGGTCGTTAGGATAATCTCCTTGGCCAATTCGTCGATGACCTCGGTGGGCAACTCATCGAATTCCTTATTGTCGATAAGTTCCTGAATTTTCTCGTCGCTTTTTCCGAATATATTGAACATCTTTCATTCCTC
>JAYQGD010000134.1:0-6967 GCA_038140415.1 Rhodospirillaceae bacterium | reverse complement strand
GCAATAGTCTGGGCTTTGAGGCTTTCCAGATGCATTTCGATGCGGCTCTCGGCCTCGTTGAAGAACGCCTTGTGGCGGAAGCTCTCGATCTCCAGGTCCGCGCCCAGCTCGTTCACCATCCGGTGCAATAGATTGAGATTAAATTCGGCGGTGTAGCCGGCCGCGTCATTGTAGGCCGGGTTCAGGATGTCCGGCGACTTCCGTAAATCCACGCCGATCAGCATCTCCCCGTCATCGCCGAAGGTCGCCCGGACGTCATGCAGAAACTCCTCCGCCTCCGCCGGGGTCTGATTGCCGATGGTGGAGCCGGGGAAGAACGCTAGCAGGCGGCCCTCACCCACCTCATTGGGCAGCTCCAGCCCGCCGGAGAAATCGGCGCACAGGCCGCCGACCCGTACCTCCGGATGATCCCGGGCGATTTCGATCACGGTCTGGCGGAGGTGCTCGCCGGAAATGTCTATGCCCAGAAACTCCGCCGGGCTATCCAGCAGGTTCAAGAGAATATCGATCTTCAGGCTGGACCCGCAGCCATATTCCACCACCACCCGGCCGGGCCCGGCCAGCGCGGCGATCTCGGCGCCGATCTCCGCCATCAACGCGGTTTCGGTGCGGGTGACGTAGTATTCCTCGGTCTCGCAGATGGCGTTGAACAGGTGGGAACCCACATCGTCATAAAAGAACTTCGGCGGAATGGATTTGGGCGATTTGGCCAACCCGTCCAGCACCTCGGCCAGGAAATCCACCGCCTTGGGCTTGCGGTCGTCGAAATAGGCGACGCCGTCGGCGGACAGGTCATCTTGGGCGGCGTCTGGGCTCATACTCTCTCCGGAGGTGTTTGTGGCCTGAATTAGCGAGGCGACACCAAAACATATTTGCCCGCCGATGACGAGGGCATCGCCAGAATTTATTCAAGGATTTAGGACGAACCGCGGCGGGCCAGATAAATCCCAATCAACACACAGATGGCCCCGGCGACCTGTAGTGGGCCCAGAGCCTCGGCGAACAGGAACCAGGCGATCACTGCCGCCAAAACCGGCTGCAACAACAGTCCCACCGCGCCCAATGCCGCCGGCAGGTGCGCCAGGGAATAGGCGATCAGGCTTTGCCCGCCGGCATGGGAGATCAGCGCCAGGCCCAAGAGGATCAGCCAGCCGGTCAGCCCCGCCGCGACAAACCCGTCACCGGCAATCATCGCCATGGGCGCCAGCAGGACCGCGCTGACCACGCCGGACCAGGCCATCACCGTGGCGGTGGAGAAATCGTGGCGCAGCCGACCCACCGACATGATATAGGCGGCATAGAAGACCGAGGCCGCCACACCCATTGCGTCTCCGGCCAGATACTGGTCACTGATATTCAGGCTTTCACCCATCAGCAGCAGGATGCCCGCCACCGCGCAGACAAGACCCGCCAGGAACACCCGGCTGAACCGTTCACCGAACAGGAAAAATCCGCCCAATGTCACCCAGATGGGGGCTGCGTTGGCGAACAGGGTCGAGTTGGCGACCGTGGTCATGGTGATGGAGAAATGCCAGACCGTCAGATCACAGGCGAAGAACACCCCGGCCAGGGACAGGCGCGCATAGTCGGACAGGGATGACGGGCGGCGAGTGCTCGCGTCCCGCTTTTCTTCCTGACGCATCCAAAACCACAAGACCGGCAGGGCCAGCAGCACCCGGTAGAACGCGGTCGCGACCGGACCCAGATCGCTGAGACGCACGAAGATCGGCGCGAAAGCGATACACGCCGCGCCCAGCAAAAGCGCCACCAGCGCGCGTCTTCTAACGGTTAGTGCGTGATCCGGTTCCATCATGACGGGCGGTTATAGGCCGGGCCGGTTGCCGCCGCCAGCACCAACTGCTAGGACGGACGGCAGAACATCGATCGAGTCCCGAGCAATGACCCTTCTCACCCCGGATGACCCCGCGCCGTTTACGGTGATTAACGGCGACGCCACCACGCCGCTGTTGATCGTCTGCGATCACGCGAGCAACCGGGTGCCCTCGGCGCTCAGCAATTTGGGTCTGGGCGAGGACATCTTGGCGCAGCACGTGGGCTGGGACATCGGCGCGGCGGCGGTCGCGCAAGGCTTGGCCGAACGGCTGGAGGCGACAGCCGTGCTGGCCGGCTATTCCCGGCTGGTGATCGACGCCAACCGCGCGCCGGACGACCCGACCGCCATCCCCGAGGTGAGCGACGAGATTCCCATTCCCGGCAACGAAGACCTCTCAGTCGAGGACCGCGCAGCCCGGGTGGACGGCATCTACACCCCCTATCACGGGCGCATCGCGGCGCAGCTGGACCGGCTCGGCCACCTAGGCACGCCGCCGGCCTTTTTCTCGGTGCATAGTTTCACGCCCAGCATGGGCGGAGCGGACCGGCCCTGGCACATCGGCGTCTTGTGGCATCTGGACCCGCGCATTCCCGAGCCACTGACCGAGGCGCTGCGCGCCCACCCGGATAATCTCACCGTCGGCGATAACGAGCCCTATTCCGGCCGTCAATTGGCGCACACGCTGGATCATCATGCCGGCGCGCAAGGCTTCGCCCACAGCGCCGTGGAGATTCGCCAGGACGAGGTCGACACGCCGGAGAAACAGGCCTATTGGGCGGATATCCTCGAGGCCTGCCTTAAGCCGATCCTGGATGATCCGGTTATCCACAGGGTTGAGCATTATTAGCCGCCGCGCCGTCTTGCAGCACCCGGACCCGGCTTGTATTTTTTCCGCCTCACCACAAACAAAATCCACACCGGAGAGAATTTGAAATGGCGGACGTAGGCGGCATTGCCGGAGAACGGCTTCAATCCTTTATTGAACGCATTGAACGGCTGGAAGAAGAGAAAACGGCCCTGTCGGAGGACGTAAAAGAGGTCTATTCCGAGGCCAAGAGCGCAGGCTTTGATATCAAGATCATGCGCCAGGTGATCCGCCTCAGGAAACTGAACTCGTCCGACCGGCGGGAACAGGAAGAGCTGTTGGACCTCTACAAGAACGCGCTTGGTATGTAAGGTGGGCGTGTAAGCCGCCCACAGCCGGCCGGATTTAAGGGAGCATCACCATGGCACACACCAAACCCAAGGTCGCCATCATCGGCGGCGGGATCGGCGGCCTGTTTGCCGCCAACGCCATGATCTCTAACGGGCTTGAGGTCTCCGTCTACGAACAGGCCCCGGAACTGGGCGAGATCGGCGCCGGCGTCTACGTAACCCCCAACGCCTGCCGGCACATGCAGCGGGTTGGTCTCGGTCCGGGAGTGGAGAAGTTCGGCGCGCTGGTCGGCGAGAAATCCGAATATCTGCGGGACGACGGCTCCCACATTGCGCGCGTGCAGGTCAGCGACGCCACCGGCTGGAACGCCAACTACGGCATGCACCGGGCCGACTTTATCGAGTTCCTGTCCGAACCCTTGCCCGACGGGGTCGTCAATTGCGGCCACCGGGGCATCGGCTTCGAGCAGGTCGGCGACAAGGCGCGAGTACATTTCGACAACGGCAACGAGATCGAAGCCGACGTGGTGATCGGCGCTGACGGCATCCATTCCGAACTACGCCCCTATGTGTATCCGCCGTCCGATCCCGTATTCCACGGCACCATTTCTTACCGGGGGCTGGTGTCCCTCGACCGGCTGCCCGACTGGCCCACCGATGTCTGGCAGATGTGGGCCGGCCCGGCGAAGCACTTTCTGGTCTTCCCCGTCCGCCACGGGGAGATGATTAACTATGTCGGCTTTGTCCCGACCGACGAAGAGATGAAGGAATCCTGGTCCGCGCCCGGCAATCCCGACACGTTGCGCGCCGAGTTCGAGGGCTGGGACCCGCGCGTCCAGACCGTGCTCGCGCAAGTGGACGAATGCTTCCGCTGGGCGCTGTATGACCGGGAGCCCTTGCCGGGCTGGTCCAAAGGCCGGCTGACGCTTTTGGGGGACGCAGCGCATCCGATGCTGCCCCATCTGGGCCAGGGCGCCAATCAGTCGATCGAGGACGGCATCGCGCTGGCGATCATTCTGTCCAAGACCGACAACGCCGATGTGCCGGCTGCCCTGCTCGCCTATGAGAAACTACGGCGCGAACGGGTGGCCGAGGTGCAGCACGGGGCGCGGGTGAACGGGCTCCGCGTCGATTCCATGCTGGGCTATGAGGATTTGGCCAAGCGGGATGCGGAACTGACGGCCCATGCGGCGTTCCGCGCCGAGCTTTACGCCTATGACGTGGTCCCCGAAGCCGAGGCCGCCGCGGCAAAGATTTGATCAACCACGCCGAACCGGACTTCGCCGCGCCCATCCTATGGACATGACTGCAAAGGGCCTTCCTAGACCTTGGTTTCACTCAACGTGGATTCCGCGAACATCTCTTCGACGGTCAGTTGTTTGACGGCGAGGCCCTGCACGAACGAATAGCGGGCCATGGTCTCCAGCGTATGGCGGTTGGCCTCGACCCCGTAGGGCCAGAAATCTTCGCCCATCACCTCAATGGTGGATTCCAGCTCAGCCCGCAGCCAGGGCAGGGTGATCTTTAAGGCGGCGACCTCCCGCAGTTCAGCATCGGCAATGCGTTTGGCCTCGACGAATGCTTTGAAGACGCTTGCCGGCAGCCAGGGATGTTCTTCCGCCAGATCATTGCGGATGCCCAAGGCATGCATGATCGGGAAAATTTTGGTCCGGGAATAGTATTCCTTCTCGGCGGCGCGGAAATCTTCGTAAAGCCGCACCACGTTGGGATGGCCGTTGATAAAGCACGACGGCGCCCTTGCGGTCATGACCGCATCCAGTTCACCCTCCGCCAACAGTTCTGCCAGGGATTTGCCTTCCGGCGCGCCTTCCAGAGGGAACCCGTCGGGCAGATTAAGGGGGAATTTGTCTTCCCGGCCATATTGTTCCAGACCGCCCTGAACCCAGTTGATCTCGTCGATGTTGAGGCCGTGATCGTCTTTCCACATGCCGCGCACCCACATGACGGCGGACATCTGGAATTCCGGCACGCCGATGCGTTTGCCGCGCAGGTCCTCCGGGCTATTGATACCCCGGTCGTTCCGGATATACACCGCATTATGGCGGAACAGGCGCGACAGAAAGGCCGGCACCGCGACGTAAGGGGGGGTGCCCCGGGACAGGCTGATCAAAAACGGGCTGAAGCCGAGCTCGGCGACATCGAATTCCTGATGGAAATAGGCCCGGTGGAACAGTTCTTCCACCGGCATCGGGATATAGTTGACCTCACAGCCCTCGATCTTGACCCGGCCGTCCATGATCGGCCGGACCCGGTCATAATCCCACGTCGATACGGTGATCTTTAGTTTGCTCATGGCTGCTACCCATGTCGGATTAAATTATCGTTCTGTTTGAAGGAGTTATGATAGCCCGGCCTGCCGGAAATTGCATGCTTTCAATACGTCATTTGACGCCCTACAGCCAAACTCTTACAAATGCTGATCACGTCTTGTGGGAGGCGACGACATGCCGAAGTTTACCGTTGAACCGCTGTGCAACGCCTTGGGGGCGGAGATCATCGGCCTCGATCTGCGCGAAGAGCTGGATGCGGAGACGATCAAAGACCTGCGCGACGCTTGGCTGGAGCATCTGGTTCTGCTGGTCCGCGGACAAGATCTGAATGAGGCGCAGCAGGTGCGGTTCGCCGGCTATTTCGGCGAACCCTATTCCAACACACGGGTGGAGGAGTTCAGCGACACCGACGGCATGGACAAACACATCCTGCCGATCACCAACATCATGAAGGACGGGGAGCCCATCGGCGTGCTGCGGGAAGGGGAGCTGCAGTTCCATTCGGACTCCGCCTTTCATGAGGAGCCGTTGATGGCGACGGTACTCTATGCGGTCGAGCTGCCGAGCGAAGGCGGCAACACCCTGTTCAGCAACATGTACGCGGCCTACGAAACATTAAGCGCCGACGACCAGGAGACACTGGGCCGATACCGGGCCATGAACGCCTATGACTACGGCGCGATGACACGGCGCGGCCGGGCAGCGGAAGACAGCCCCCACGCGGTGCATCCGGTGATCCGCACCCATCCCGAGACCGGCCGGAAAGTGGTCTACGTCAACAAGTTGATGACCGAGGAGATCGTTGATCTGGACCCGGCGGAAAGCGACGCCACCCTCGAGCGGTTGTTTGCCTTGGCCGAGAACCGGGACTTTATCTATGAGCATAAATGGCGGCTGGGCGACATCCTGATCTGGGACAATCGCTGCACCCAGCACGCCCGAACCGACTTCCCGCCCGATCAGATCCGCTATCTGAAACGGGTCGGCATCGCCGGCGACCGGCCGTTCTGATCGGCGCTTAAAACTTCTCGACCCAGGGGCGGAGTTCGATCTCCCAGGCCCAGGCGGACCGGTCCTGCCGGTGCAGGTGGAAGTACGTGTCCGCGATGGCGTCCGGGTCCAGCCATTTGTCGGGCGTGTCATCCGCGCCTTCGACCCGGCCCTGGCGGTGCGGGTTTCGGATGCCGCCGTCGATCACGATATGCGCCACGTGGATGTTCTTCGGGTGCAACTCCCGCGCCATGCTTTGCGCCAGACCGCGCAGGCCGAACTTGCCCATGGCGAAAGTGGCGGACATGGGAAAGCCCTTCACCCCGGCGGACGCACCGGTAAACAAAATCGTACCTTTGCCCGCCGGGATCATCGCCTGAGCCGCCGCCTGACCGACCAGAAATCCGCCATAGGCGGTGACCAGCACGGCCTGTTTCACCTCTTCCGGATCAAGCTCATCAATCGTACCCCGCACCCGCTGGCTGGCGTTGAACACCACCACCGACGGCGTGCCGAAATCCACTTGAACGCCGGCAAACAGGGCCGACACCTGACGAGCCTCGGCGCAATCGCAGGCGTATGTTTTGGCACTCGTCTCGGCCGCCAAATCCGCCAGCTTGTCCACGTCCCGGGCCGCCAGGGCCACGTTCATGCCGGCGCCGTGGAACTTCCGGGCCAGCGAGGCGCTCAGCCCCGT
>JAYQGD010000133.1:0-6976 GCA_038140415.1 Rhodospirillaceae bacterium | reverse complement strand
TCCTTCCTGCGGGGCGATCTGTTGTGGTGGAAGCGGAAGGAACTGACGCCGCCGGACGCCGGCTGAGAGCGCCCGTTTAGGCCGCGTCCTGCTTGATCATATCGGCGGCTTTTTCGGCGATCATGATGGTCGGCGCATTGGTGTTGCCGCTGACGATGGTGGGCATGATCGAGGCATCGGCGACCCGCAGCCCGTCCAGTCCCTTCACTTTTAACCTCTCATTCACTACGGCCATCTCGTCGTTGCCCATTTTGCATGTGCCGACCGGATGGAAGATGGTGGCGGAATTGGCCAGGACGAAGTCCCGCAGGGTGTCATCGTCCGCGTCCAGATCCGGCCGGCTGGACACCAGCTTGTATTTTTTGAAGGCGTCGGCTTTCAGGATGCGGATGGATTCCTTCAGACCCTGAAGAAGCACCTCCAGGTCTTCTTGCTCCGAGAAAAATTGCGGGTTGATCACCGGCTTGTCGGCGCCGTTGCCGCTGGATATCCCGACCGAACCCCGGCTTTTCGGATGAAGCAGCACCGTCGACAGCGCATAACCGTGGCCGTAGCCGATCATCTTCGGCGGCGGGGTTCGGTAGCCCGGTGTCCAAATATACTGAATATCCGGCCGGTCAAGCTCGGGCCGGGTGCGGATGAAGCCGGTGCCTTCCACCATGTTGGACGACCAGAGCCCCCGCCGATGGATAAGGTAGTCCAATACGGCGATGGCATGTTTCGGCAGCGCCGGGATGGAAAAGCCGACCGGCGTCCGGTGTTTGGTCTTGGCCGCAACCAAAATGGCCGCATGGTCTTGCAGGTTCTTACCCACGCCGGGCAGGTGGTGCGTGCTCTCGACGCCGCGTTCTTTCAACTCACTCCCGTCGCCGATGCCTGACTGCAAGAGAATTTTCGGCGAGACAACGGCGCCGGCGGACAGGATCACTTCCTTGTTTGCCTTGACCGTCATGGCGCCGCCGACCGTACTGACACCAATGGCCCGGCCGTTTTCGATAAGCACTTTCTCCACCGGCGCATGGGTGATCACGGTCAAGTTCTGGCGGCTTTTGGCCGGCTCCAGGAACGCCTTGGCGGTGGACCAGCGCCGGCCGTTCTTCTGGGTGACCTGGCTGAGGCCGAAGCCTTCCTGAGTGTCGCCGTTGAAATCCTTGTTGGCGCGATATTGCAAGCTTTCCGCCGCTTCGACGAAACTGTCGATGGTCGGGTTGGGATCGCGGATATATGTCACATTCAGCGGCCCGCCGGACGTATGATGCCCGTCGCCCGCATACTGTTCGTTGTTCTCTGATTTGAGGAAATAGGGTTTGACCTCGTCCCACGACCAGCCGGCATTTCCGGCAGCCGCCCAATCATCGTAGTCCTTCGGGTTGCCCCGGATGTACATCATCCCGTTGATGGAGCTGGACCCGCCCAGCACACCGCCGCGCGGAATGTAAATTTGCCGGTCGTTCGCTTTGGCTTGGGGTGTGGTCTCGAACTTCCAGGTGATCTTGTCGTTGACCATCCCGAAGATCAGGCCCAGCGGCACGTGAATCTGCCAGTGTTTGTCGGGCCCGCCGGCTTCCAGCAGGCAGACGGAGACGCTGGCGTCCTCGCTCAGCCGGTTGGCGAGCACACAGCCGGCGGACCCGCCGCCGACAATCACGTAATCAAATGTCTTCTGTTCAGCCATTTTTCAGAGAAACGGCCCGGTTTAACCCGGGCCGCTCCCACTCAAACTCAGAGCGTTTGCTTAACCGGCGTCGGGCTTCGGCCGGGCTTGCAGGAAGTAGCCCATTTCCCGAAGGGTTTCGTCCAGTAGATCTCGCGCGATGAACTGGTTGACGTCCGGCATCGGCTTATCCTTCGGCCACAGGCCGCGCTTCACCATCCGCTTGTGACGGCCGGCGAAGAGCTTTTGGAACAAATCAGCCGGCAGGTCCGGGGAATACTGATCGTGGATCTCGTCCCAGACGATCCCCGCCTGCTTTTTGTCCTTGAGGCCGAATTCCGCCATGATGACCTCGACGGAGCCTTCTTTGTTGTTCCGCAGGTATTCGATGGAATTTGCGATGGCGCGGATGAACTTCTTCACCGTATCCCGGTTTTTCTCCACGAACTCGGCGCGGGTCCAGATGCTGCCGCCGACGCGGGGCAGATACTGACCGGTTTTCACCAGCATTTTAAAGCCGGCGACTTGTGCGCGGGCGGCTGTCGGGAAAGACATCAGACCGGCGACGATATCGCCGTTGATCAGGCCCGCAACCCGGTCGGATTCAGCCTGGAAGCTGATGACCTTGTAGTCCCGGCCCACCCGCATGTCGAAGAAGCGGCTAAGCACGATTTCGCCTTCATCATAGTCGGCGGCGCCCGCCCGGCCGTAGCCGACGGTTTTGCCCTTGAGGTCCTTAACGGATTTGATCTTCGGATCAGCGACCAAAGCCCATTG
This sequence comes from Rhodospirillaceae bacterium, assembly GCA_038140415.1. Taxonomy (GTDB): domain Bacteria; phylum Pseudomonadota; class Alphaproteobacteria; order Rhodospirillales; family UBA2165; genus JAYPHU01. The sequence continues at coordinate 4,545 of JAYQGD010000133.1, read as the reverse complement.
GGAAATCAGGGACTCGCCCACAATGTATTTGAGGTTAGCGCCCTGCAAAGAGGCCTGCGATCCGCCGCCCGGCACGGGCAGAAAATCGATGTTGCCGGAAACGCCGGCGGTGACCAGCGCCTTACCGGTCATGGAGACCATTTCCGCGTCCAGGCCTTCTTTTTTGAACAGGCCCTTGGAGTAGGCGATATAGACGGGGATGTGGAACCCGGAACCGCTGAGCGTACGGCCGACCTTAATCTTGGTCTGGGCCTCGGCGGCGCCGGCGAAGGCGACAGCCGCCAGGGCCGTCGCGGCAATGAGAAACTTGGATTTCAGCATGACTTGCACCTTCCTGTGTTTGATTTCGAAGCCTTAAAGAATTTATTTTTATTATCGGCCCGTCATACTATCCCTCGTACGCCCGGCTTTGAAAGCCGAAAGTTGGACGTCCTGTCAGATAGGGTGAGATAACTCTGGACCCATCCCGGCAAACATGACTACCTTTAGATAACGAGACGCCCACAGGGCGTCCGAATGAATAGGGACCATTCCGGCGGTTAAGACGGAGTTTCGCGGGGACCGACAGGGGGACGCAATGGCCGACTATATCAAGGCCGAGAACATCAATTTGACCTTCACGCCGCCGAACCGGCGTCCGGTGACGGCGCTTCAGGACTTCAATCTGAACGTGGACGAAGGAGAGTTCGTCTCCATCGTTGGCCCGTCCGGCTGCGGCAAGAGCACCTTTCTCAATGTGTTGCTTGGCCTGATCCAGCCGAACACCGGAGTGATGTCGATCAACGGCAAGACGGTTTCCGGGCCGGGTCAGGACCGTGCCATGGTGTTCCAGGAATTCGGCCTACTGCCTTGGCGGACGGTCATGGACAATGTGGGCCTGGGCCAGGAACTGCGCGGCGTTTCCAAGTCGGAGCGCCGGGACGTCAGTCAGAAGTTTATCGAGATGGTCGGCCTCGCCGGGTTTGAGAACCATTATCCGCACGAGTTGTCCGGCGGGATGAAGCAGCGGGTGGGCATCGCCCGCGCTCTGGTCTCCGATCCCGACGTGCTGCTGATGGATGAGCCGTTCGCGGCGCTGGACGCCCAGACGCGGGATATCATGCAGGCGGAACTGCTGCGCATCTGGCAGGAAGCCAAGAAAACCGTTCTGTTTGTCACCCACCAGATCGAGGAGGCGGTCTATCTCTCCGACCGGGTGATCGTGATGACCAAACGGCCCGGCCGGACCAAGAAGTTGATCGATATCCCGCTGGCCCGGCCTCGGGATTACGAAATGCGCGTGACGCCGGAGTTTAATGACTTGAAACTGCAAATCTGGAACGAGCTCAAGGACGAGATCGACTCCCAGGGCGGCCCGGTGGTGGATTAAGGGATGACGGACCACGTCATGGAAGAGGAAGAAGTCGGCAAACTCACGTTCTGGCAGACCTGGCGGCGGCTGATCATCGGCAGCATCGCCGTGATTTTGTTTTTCCTGATGTGGGAAGCGCTGCTCACCTGGTTTATCCCGCTCAACAAGTTTGTCATTTCCAAGCCGAGCCTGATTTTCCTCGGCACTGCGCGCGACATGGAAAGCGGCATCCTGTGGCGCGATCTTCTGGTCAGCGGCCGGCCACTCCTATTCGGCTTCGGCGCGGCGGTGCTGATCGGCATTCCGGTCGGTGTGGTGATGGGCTGGCGGGAGAAAGTGGGCTATTCGTTGGACCCGCTGTTGACCGCCTTGTACGCGAGCCCACTGGTGGCCGTCGCGCCGCTGGTGATCATCTTTTTCGGCGTCGGGGTGGCCGGTAAAGCGATCCTGATTTTTGTCCTCTGCGTCTTTCCGTTTGTCTTTAACTCCCTGGCCGGCGTGCGGTCGGTTGATCCGCTGCTGATCAACACGGTGCGGTCCTTCGGCGGCAAGGAGATGGACCTCTACCGGATCGTCATCGTGCCGACCGTTTTGCCGTTCGTCATCGCCGGCGCGCGCTACGCCATCGGCCGCGGCTTGATCGGCGTGCTGGTGGGCGAGTTCTTCGCCGCTTCGGAAGGGGTCGGCTACCGCATCGCCTGGTACGGGGACATGTACGTGCTGGACCGGATGTTCGGCTACATCCTGGTGATGATGGTGGTCGCCATCCTGTTCACCGAAGGCATCCGCTGGGCGGAGCGCACGGCCTTCCCGTGGCGCGTGGGCATGTAGGGGGCGGCGGCGATGAGCGATATGGATATGCCCGATACCGGTCTTGCCCCCGTGGAGCCCGTGGACGACATCAACAATCCCGGCTTTTGGGAGAAGAACGAGTCTCTATTCTTAGGCTTCGGTTTCATCGCCCTGGTGATCATCATCTGGCAGCTGGTGCCGTCGGTGTTCACGCTGTCCAAGGGCATGAAGCTGTTCTTCGCCACGCCGACCATGATCGTCGGCGCGTTCGGCGACCTGATCGCCAGCGGTAAGCTGTGGCCGGCCTTGCAGTTCAGCGCCAGCGCCTTTGGCCTCGGCCTCGGCCTCTCCATCATTGTCGCCTTGCCGTTAGGCGTTGTCATGGGCCGCTCTCAAGTGCTCAGCGACATGTTCGATCCGTTTATCACGGCGATCAACGCGACGCCCCGGCTGGTGTTCCTGCCGCTCATTCTGATTTGGTTCGGCATCGGCATGTGGTCGGTCATCGTCGTGGTGTTTATCGGCGCGCTGTTTCCGCTGCTGATCAACACATACGAAGGGGTGAAGAACGCCGACCGGCTGCTGATCAACGTGGTGAAGTCCTATGGCGCGAACGAGTGGGAGATCAACAAGCTGGTGGTCATCCCCAATTCCCTGCCGTTTATCATCGCCGGGCTGCGGCTCGCCATCGGCCGTGCCGTGCTGGGCGTGGTGGTGGCGGAGTTCTTCGGCGGCTCATCCAGCGGCGTCGGGGTGATCATGGTCCGGGCGTCCGGGTCCTTCCAGGTGGATGTGGTGTTCGCCGGGCTGATCCTGTTCATGGCCATGTCGCTGATCCTGACCGGGATCGTGCGCTCCATCGAGGCCCGGTTCTCCCGCTGGCGGCCACAACAGACCAAGAGCTTTTAAAGGGCGGCGAGGCTCCTCTCCTAGAATTATCAAACGAAGGAACTGTAAGAATGAAAGCCATCACGATGACGGACTATGGCGGGACGGACGTCCTGTCCTATGGAGACGCGCCCGATCCGACGCCGGCCGCCGGCGAGGTATTGGTCGACCAGACCATGATCGGCGTCAACTTTGCCGACGTCATGATGCGGGAGGGCCGGTATTTCATTAAGCCCGAGACGCCGGCCATACCCGGCTTTGAAGGCGCCGGCACGGTCGCCGCCGTGGGCGAGGGCGTCGACGGCGTCTCCGTCGGCCAGCGGGTCGGCTATGTCATGTCCCTGGGCGCTTACGCCGAGAAGAAGTGCGTGCCCGCCGACTTTGTCATCCCGGTGCCCGACGGCGTCAGCGACGAGGTCGCCGGCTCCAGCCTGTTGCGGGGGATTACCGCGCAATATCTTCTGAAATCCACCTATGCGGTGACCGGCGATGACGTGGTATTGGTGCATTCGGCGGCCGGCGGGGTCGGCACCATCCTGGTGCAATGGGCCAAGCATTTGGGGGCGACGGTCATCGGCACGGTCAGCACCGACGCCAAGGCCGATCTAGTCAAGGGTCTCGGCTGTGATCTGGTGATCAACTATTCGGATCAGGATTTCGCCAAGGAGGTTCTGGCCTTCACCGAAGAGAAAGGTGCCACCGTCGTCTATGACGCGGTCGGCCAAGAAACGTATGACGGTAACCTGGAGGCGCTGGCGGTGCGCGGCTATTTCGTGAACTACGGGCTGTCTTCGGGGCCGCTGCCGCCGGTCGACGCCATGGCGATCAATGCGAAGTCGCTGTTTTTCAACAAATCGTCGCTGCCCCACTATATGCGGACGCCGGAAGAACGCCGCGCCCGGGCGCAAGAATTCTTTGATCTGGTCGGTCAGGGCGTCTTAACGCCGGACGTGAGCCACGTGTATCCGCTGGCCGACGCGGTCCAGGCCCATATCGACATCGCCGCGCGCAAAACCACCGGCGCCGTCGCGTTAAGGGTTTGAGGGCTCTTTAAGAGTTCAGCCCACCATCGGCCATGAACACGCCGCCGGTGGAGAAGCTGGAGCGGTCGGAGGCCAGGAACAACGTGGTCTCGGCGATTTCCGCCGCGCTGGCGTGGCGCTTCAGGGGGATGCCCTCGTTGATCATGGCGGTGGCGTCGGTGCCGATGGCGGCGCCGATCCGGTCCTCGATATCCGTCTGAAATTCATTGTCCACCGGCCCCGGCGCCAGCACGTTGACCCGGATGTTGCGACCCGCGGCTTCCTTGGCCACGGTCCGGGCCAGGCCGACCACCGCATGCTTGGACGTGGTGTAGGCCACGATCAGCGGATTGGTGCGCACCCCCATGATGGAGGAGGTAATAATGATGCTGCCACCGTCGTTCATCAGGGGCAGGCCGTATTTGCACACCAGGTAAGAGGCGCGGACGTTCACCGCCATCACCCGGTCGAACACGTCGTCGTCATAGTCGA
>JAYQGD010000132.1:0-6989 GCA_038140415.1 Rhodospirillaceae bacterium | reverse complement strand
GTGCTGCTGCTGTTGTTCCTGGTGGCGATCTTCAAGACCGCCATGAACACGGCGATCCTCCGGGTCTTGGGCCAATCCTGGCCGCAAGCTTTTCTGGTCAGCGTCATGCTGGCCCAGATCGGGGAGTTTTCCTTCCTGCTGTCGACCACGGGCTTGAGCAAAGGCCTGATCGGCCAGGATGTGCTGAAGCTCGTGGTGGCGGTCACCGTGCTCAGCCTCGCGATCAGCCCGATCTGGGTGGTGACCGCCCGGCGGCTGCATTATCTGACCAGCACCCGGATCAGCACCTTCGGCGAGCTGATGAAGTCGGTCTATGCCCATGAAACGGCGATGGTCGCCAACGGCGTCAACAAGGTGCGCCCGCAGGCGGCGCTGGCCGTCCGCCGGGTGAACGACGCCGGCAAACGGGTGAAGGAGGCGGATCTGCCCGGCAAGGCGCGGCGCTCCCTCGAGACGGCGGCGATTAAACTCAAACTCAAGAAGCCGGTCACCGCCGCCAACGACAACCCGGACGACGACGGCGTCTTGCCGCCCGACGGCAGCGACGGCGGGGAAGAACAATCACCGGAGACCACGTCTGAGAAATCTCCGGACAAACTGCTGGAAGACAAAAGCAAGGACTCCGGAAGCGTTGCCTGATTTTTCCTTCGAGGATGGGGCGCGGGCGCGGGGTTTTATCCGCATCGCCGGTGTCGACGAGGCGGGCCGCGGGCCCTGGGCCGGCCCGGTGGTGGCCGGCGCGGCGATCCTGGACCCGGACCGCATGCCGCCGGCGCTTCTGTCCGGGCTGGATGACTCCAAGAAGCTCTCGGCAAAAAAGCGGGAGGAGCTGTTTTCGATGTTGGGCGAGGGCGCCCAAACCAGCGTCGGCATCGCCACGGTCGAGGAGATCGATGCGCTGAACATTTTGCAAGCGAGCCTGCTGGCCATGCGCCGGGCGGTGGACGGTCTGCCCGCGCCGGCGGACTATGCGCTAATCGACGGCAAGAAGTGGCCGGACTTGTCCATGGAGGGCGAAACCGTGGTCAAAGGGGACAGCCGGTCCGTCTCCATCGCCGCCGCATCCATCGTCGCCAAGGTGACCCGGGACCGGATCATGGCGGAGCTGGATCAGGCACATCCGGGATACGGCTGGGCCAGCAACGCCGGCTACGGCACGGCGGAACATCAGGCGGGCCTGGCCCGGCTCGGCGTAACCCTTCATCACCGGAAAAGTTTTGCCCCGATCCGCAAGCTGCTGGACCCTATATCTTGAGTCCGATGCTCGTCTGACCGCCATATCTTGCGGGATAGAATCTTCCTAAGTCATTGATTCCAAATAGTTCTTGACGGGGACTCCCTGACGAATCAGGATGCCCGGCATGCCTGGGAAGCATACAAAAATCAAGGCCAATTGGATCCTCGAAGGGGACTGTATTGAGGCCATGCAGTCTCTGCCGGACGGGTCGGTCGATGTGATCTTCGCCGATCCGCCGTATAATCTTCAACTGGATGGGGAACTGCTGCGGCCCAACAATTCCCGTGTCGACGGGGTCGACAACGATTGGGATCAGTTCGACAGCTTCGCGGAATATGATTCCTTCTCCAAGGCTTGGCTGCAGGAAGCTTACCGGGTGTTGAAGGATGACGGGACCCTGTGGGTCATTGGTTCCTATCACAATATTTTCCGCATCGGGTCACAGTTGCAGGATCTAGGCTTCTGGATTCTGAACGACGTCATCTGGCGCAAGACCAATCCTATGCCCAATTTCCGGGGCAAGCGCTTCACCAATGCGCACGAAACCCTGATCTGGTGCTCCAAGGGGCCCAAGGCCAAGTACAAGTTTAATTACGAGGCCATGAAGGCGCTCAATGAGGATTTGCAGATGCGCTCGGACTGGCTGCTGCCGATCTGCAGCGGCGGAGAACGCCTCAAGAAAGACGGCAAGAAGGCTCATCCGACGCAGAAACCGGAATCACTCCTGTACCGGGTGGTTCTGGCCTCGACCGATCCCGGTGACATCATTTTGGACCCGTTCTTCGGCAGCGGCACTACCGGCGCCGTGGCGAAGAAACTGGGCCGGGGCTACATCGGCATCGAGCAGGACCGGGAATATATCGACATTGCGCTTAAGCGGCTGGAGAAAATCAGCCGGGCGGCCGAAGAGGAACTCCTCACCACGCCCTCCAAGAAAAGCGAGCCGCGCATTCCGTTCGGCTGGCTGGTGGAGCGGGGCCTGTTGGAGCCCGGCACGGTTCTGTTCGATCATCGCAAACGGCATTCCGCCAAAGTGCGTGCCGACGGCTCGATCATCAGTTCGGACCATCGCGGCTCGATCCATCAGGTGGGCGCAGCCGTGCAGGAAGCGCCGGCGTGCAACGGCTGGCAATTCTGGCATCTCGACGTCGAGGGCAAGCTGGTCCCCATCGACATGCTGCGCCAGCAGCTCCGCGCCGAACTGCATTAAGCGCAAAAGAAAACCGGGCGTCAGGGACTGCCCCGCGCCCGGCATCTCAAATCATAGATAAAATTTATCGGGTCGGTCTGGGCTCGTCCCCGGAATAGTCGTAGAACCCACGGCCCGTCTTGCGGCCCAGCCAGCCGGCTTCCACATATTTCACCAGCAGCGGGCAGGGGCGGTACTTGGTATCCGCCAAGCCGTCGTGCAGCACCTGCATCACCGACAGACACGTGTCCAGGCCGATAAAGTCGGCGAGTTCCAGCGGCCCCATCGGATGGTGGGCACCCAGCTTCATGGAGGTATCGATGGCCTCGACGCTGCCCACGCCTTCATAGAGCGTGTAAACCGCTTCGTTGATCATCGGCAGCAGGATACGGTTGACGATAAAGGCCGGGAAATCCTCCGAGCTGACCGGCGTCTTGCCGAGCTTGCGGGCGAATTCCTCGATGACATCGTACACACCCTGTTCCGTCGCGATGCCGCTGATCAGTTCGATTAGCTCCATCAGCGGGGCCGGGTTCATGAAGTGGACCCCGATAAATTGTCCCGGACGGTCGGTCTTGGCGGCCAAGCGGGTGATGGAGATCGACGACGTGTTGGAGGCCAGGATTGCGCCGGGTTTCAGAACCGGGCAGGTCAGTTCGTAGATCGCTTCCTTGACGGATTCGTTTTCCGTCGCCGCTTCGATCACCAGATCGCAATCGCCGAGCGACGCGTATTCCGTGGTAGTGTTGAGCCTGGCTAAGGCTTCCTTGACCTGATCGTTGGACAGTTTGCCGCGTTTTGCCAGACGATCCAAATTCTTGTTGATGGTGCCCAGGGATGCCGAGAGGACATCTTCCGAGACGTCCAACATTGTCACGTCAAAACCGGAGGTGGCGCAGACATGGGCGATACCGCCGCCCATCTGACCGGCGCCGATGACGCCTACTTTGGAGATTTTTGTTGTCATTTCAGCTTTACCGAGAGTGTCATTGGGGATGTGGGTGTCCATTCGTCTAAACGGATCCTTCTATTTATTGAGTTCGGCTTCAAGTTCCGGGACAGCGGTGAACAAGTCGGCGACCAGTCCATAATCCGCAACCTGGAAAATCGGGGCTTCTTCGTCTTTGTTAATGGCGACGATGAACTTGCTGTCTTTCATGCCGGCGAGATGTTGAATGGCGCCGGAAATGCCGACAGCAATGTAGAGTTCGGGGGCGACGATCTTGCCGGTTTGACCGACCTGATAGTCGTTGGAGACAAAGCCGGAATCGACGGCGGCGCGTGACGCGCCGACGGCCGCGCCCAGAATGTCGGCGACTTTTTCCAGCAGGACAAAATTATCGCCGCTTTGCATGCCCCGTCCGCCGGAGATGATCACCTTGGCGGCGGTCAGTTCGGGCCGGTCGGATTTGGTCAGCTCGGTGCCGATGAAGCGCGACAGGCCCGGATCTCCGGCATCACCGATGGCGCTGATTTCCGCGCTGCCGCCGGGCTGAGCCGCATCAAAGGCGGTGCCGCGAACGGTGATAACCTTGACCGGGTCCGCTGACTTGACCGTGGCGATGGCGTTGCCCGCGTAAATCGGCCGTTCAAACGTATCGGCGTCGACCACACCCGAAATGTCGGAGAGCTGCTGCGTATCCAACAGCGCCGCGATCCGAGGGGCGGCGTTTTTCCCGAAGGTCGTTGCCGGAAGCAAGATATGGCTGTAGTCGCCGGCGATCGACAGAGCCAGGGGCGTGATGGTTTCGGCCAGGGCGTTGGCGTAGATGTCGGCGTCGGCGACCAGCACTTTGGCCACACCGGTGAGCGCGGCCGCCTGTTCGGCGGCGCCGTTGCAGTCTTTGCCGGCAACAAGGATGTGAACGTCGCCCAGTGCGGCGGCGGCGGTCACCGTGTTCATGACCGCGCCCTTCAGGGCATTGTTGTCGTGATCTGCGATAACGAGGACGGTCATGAGATCACCTTTGCTTCGTTGCGGAGCTTGTCGACCAGTTCCGCCACGTCTTCGACTTTGACGCCGGCTTCCCGCTTTGGCGGATCAACCACCTTGAGGGTGGTGAGCCGGGGGCTCACGTCGACGCCCAGATCGGCGGGCGACATGGGATCGATGGGCTTCTTTTTCGCCTTCATGATATTGGGCAGGGATGCATAGCGCGGCGTGTTCAACCGCAAGTCCGTGCTGACAACGGCGGGCAGGTTGACGTTGATGGTTTCAAGGCCGCCGTCGATCTCGCGGTCGACGGTCATTCCGCCGTCTGCCATCTCGATCTTTGACGCGAAGGTGGCCTGGGGCCAGCCCAGCAGGGCGGCCAACATCTGGCCGGTTTGGTTGCTGTCGTCATCAATCGCTTGTTTGCCGACGATGATCAGGTCCGGCGATTCCTTGTCGACGACCGCTTTCATCAGCTTGGCGACGGCCAGCGGCTCAATCTCGTCATCGCTTTGGATATGGATGCCCCGGTCCGCGCCCATGGCCAGCGCGGTGCGGATGGTTTCCTGGGCCTGTTGTGGGCCGATCGACAGGGCAATCAGTTCTTCCGCCGTGCCGGCTTCGCGCATCTGAACCCCTTCCTCGACGGCAATTTCGTCGAACGGGTTCATGGACATCTTCACATTCGCGGTTTCAACGCCGGTTTCATCGCTTTTGACCCGAATTTTGACGTTGTAATCGATGACTCGCTTAACGGCGACCAGTACTTTCATCTCAATAATCGTCCATTTCTTTCATTTTCGGCGGATTTTGCGTTGCCGAATAATCAACATTAAAAACTGGCCGGGACGTTGTCAAACAATCTGTTTGGGGAAATGTGCATTGCAAAAAGGCGTTCCCCTAATCCCGATTGGCGCCAGGCACCCACAAAACGTCCGTTTCGCCGCCGTCATTCATCTGGCGGGCCATGACAAAGAGATGATCCGATAAACGGTTCAAATAGATCAGCGCCTGTGGATTGACCGTTTCTCGTCCCGACAAGGCGGAGACCAGCCGCTCGGCCCTCCGGACCACCGTGCGGGCATGATGCAAATGGGCGGCGGCCGGTGTTCCGCCCGGCAGGACAAACGACGTCAGCGGCTGTAAGCCGTCGTTGATCGCATCAATTTCCGTTTCGAGTCTCGCGACCTGGGCAGCCGATATCCTTAAGGCTTCATCCGGGGCGTCCTTGGTTTCAGGCCGGGCCAGATCGGCGCCTAAATCGAACAGGTCATTTTGGATTCGGGCCAGGCACTCATCCGTGTCACCCTCCGTGTGCAACCGGGCAAGACCGATGATGGCATTGGCTTCGTCGACCGTGCCGTATGCCTCAACCCGTAGATCGTGCTTGTCGACCCGTGCGCCGCCGGCCAGGGAAGTTTCGCCGCCGTCGCCGCCTTTTGTGTAAATTTTGTCGAGCCGCACCATCTTACTGTTTGTCTCCCATCCACGAGGCGACAACCAGGATCGCGACCAGAATCAGAATCAGCGCCTGGAGACCCACCCGGGCCTTCATCAGGTGATTACGAACCCGTGGCGTGATCTTGCCGCCGACCGCCATGCCCACCACACCGGCAAGCAAAACAATGACCACCGCCCCCAACAGGAAGATGATCATCACCGGAATGTAGTCGAGAAAATTCTGCATGGTTAGGCAAACCTAACCGCGATCAGGGTCTAGTCCAAGATCGGAATTTAGGCGGCGGCTTTGGCGCCCGGGGCCAGCACCGGCACGGGATCCACACTGCCCTCTTTCGGGGTCCGCGGATTGGGGATCAGGGGCTTCATGCTTTGCGCCAGATAAAGAAGCACGCCCCGGCGGAAGTCCTGTTGAATGGGGGACCAGGTGACGTAGACCCGGCCCATGGACTCGTATTCGGTGATTTCATCCATGTCGAGGGCTTGGTCAATGGCGCGAGCAATACTGGGCGATTCGCCGACAAAGAGCCATTCCGGCTTGGTGCCGCCGTGCCAAATGACATAAACACCGCCGACATCCCGTAGATTCATCTCATCGGGATCAATCCGCATGAGCTGGTGGAAACCGCCCTTAGCCGTGGTGACCCATTTAGGGTCCGACGGTTTGGCCGGCGCCGCGGGCGCCGCTTTTTTGCGACTACCAAAAAATCCCATCATGATAGACCGCCTAACTTCCCTCGAATCTATACCTCAAACCCTTGATATCATTAGTCGGAATGTGTTTACGCGCGGTTAATGGCCACCGTTGTTCAATCTCAGGTTTCGGTAGCTCATTTTAATCCAATTGCTTTGCCTTATGTTAATCTTTTTTCGCTAGTGTCAGCAGCTTCGGACAAGAAAATCAGGTGGGCGGAGTTTCCGCCGGTTAATTTTTCATCTATCCGAAACAACGCGTGATCCGCCAATGACATGAATGTCCAGGCGGGGTAGTTTATAGTCTGACACGGAGAATCCAGGAGGATTGATATGTTCTTTGATCAGATCAAAGAGATCGACGGAAATTTAAAGGATTTAAGGGATCATCTGAAGGATATCGGCGGGGCGGTTGACGTTCATTTCGATCAGCTGGATGACATCGCCGCGCATATTATCGCTCTTGAGGCGGTTATGGT
>JAYQGD010000131.1:0-6992 GCA_038140415.1 Rhodospirillaceae bacterium | reverse complement strand
GGCGTGGTGCCGGGCGTGAGTTCCCTGGCCGCCTGCTCGGCTGAGCTCGGCCTGCCCCTGGCCGCACGCAATGACGTGGTCTCGGTCATTCCCGGCACGTTGGAAGCGACCGACCTGCGCAACCGGCTGCTGGCGACGGATGTGGCGGCGATTATTAAAGTCGGCCGGCATCTGGAGAAAGTCCGGGGCATCCTGGCCGACTTGGACCTGCTGGAAGACGCCCGTTATATCGAGCGCGCCACCATGGACAATCAGCGGATCGAGAGTCTCTCCGCCCTCACGGAAGAGACCGCGCCCTATTTCTCGATGATCATCGTCCGCCGGGGCGGGGACGCGGTGGACCTATGACGCCGCCGGTCTTTGTCGCCTTGAATGAAGCCGGGGCCGCCCTGTCCCGCCGCCTGATGGCCGGCCTCGCGGAGGCGGAACTGCATGGCTATGCCCCCAGGGTCAGCGACTGCGATGTGCCGTTTGAGCGGGTGCAGGACCATCTGCGGGCGATTTTCTCGGACGGGCGGCCGTTGGTCACCATCATGTCCACCGGCATCGTGATCCGCGCCATCGGGGCCTTGGCGACCGACAAGCGCCGGGAAGCGCCGGTGATCTGCATCAATGATACCGGCAGCACGGTGGTGCCGTTGCTGGGCGGCCATTCCGGCGGCAACCGGCTGGCAGCACAACTGGCCGAGACCCTGGGCGTTGCGGCGGCGATCACTACCGGCGGAGACAGCCGTTTCGGTCTGGCGCTCGACGATCCGCCGGCGGGCTGGCGCTGCAGCAATGTGGACGCGGCCAAACCGGTGATGGCGGCCTTGTTGGCGGACGAGGCGGTCAAACTCATCTACGAGACGAGGATCAAGGCCGACTGGCTGGAGGGCCTGGACGGCACGTTCGATGACAGTGGATCGCTCAGCGTCGTCATCAGTGAGACAGCCGCCGCCGATCCGGAACAGTTTACCCTACATCCGCAAACCCATGTGGCCGGCGTCGGCTGCGAGCGCGGCGTGGCGACGGACGAGGTCATCGCTCTGATCACGGACACCTTGGCCGCCCAAAACATCGCACCGGAATCCCTGGCCGCGCTTGCCACCATCGACATCAAGGAAGACGAAACCGCCCTGCGTGAGGCGGCGGCGCATTTCGGCGTGCCGTTCCGGTTGTTCACGGCGGCGGCACTGGAAGCCGAGACCCCCCGCGTGACCGAGCCCAGCGACTATGTGTTCGAGACCGTGGGGTGCCATAGCGTCTCCGAAGCCGCTGCGATAGCCGGCGTCGGGGCGAACAGTGATTTGGCCGTGACTAAGACAAAGAGTGCGCGGGCCACCTGCGCTATCGCACGGTCGCCGAACATCGTCGATGTGGATATGGTGGGCCGCGCTGCCGGACATCTGTCTATCGTCGGCATCGGTCCCGGCCGGTCGGACTGGCGCGCGCCGGAAGCCACCTCGGCCATTGCCTGCGCCACCGACCTCGTGGGCTACCGCCTCTATCTTGATCTGCTGGGCGGGCTCACCGAGGGGAAAATCCGCCACGACTATGACCTGGGGGAGGAAACCGACCGGGTCGCCCATGCGCTCGACCTCGCCGCCGAAGGCAAACAGGTGGCGCTGGTCTCCAGCGGCGACGCCGGCATCTACGCCATGGCCAGCTTGGCGTTCGAACTGATCGACCAGGGCGGAAACGACGCCTGGAAACGCCTGGCCATCGACGTTGTGCCCGGTATCTCCGCCCTGCAGACGGCCGCAGCCCGATCCGGCGCCCCCTTGGGCCATGATTTCTGCGCGATCTCCCTATCCGATTTGATGACGCCCTGGGAGGTGATCGAAAACCGGCTCGCCAAGGCGGGCGACGGGGATTTCGTTATCGCGCTCTACAACCCGGTCTCCAAACGCCGGCGGGATCAGTTCGGCATCGCCAAGGATATCCTGCTGAAAAGCCGGCCGGGCGAAGTTCCGGTGCTGCTGGCGCGCAATCTGGGCCGGAAGGATGAAACCCTGACCCTGACCAGCCTCGGCGAGATGCATGCCGACATGATCGACATGCTGACCGTGGTGATCATCGGCAGTTCGGAGACCAGAGTGATTGACCGGGCGGACGGAACGTTCCATCTCTATACGCCTCGCGGTTACGGAGACAAAAAGAAATGACGGTGCATTTCATCGGCGCCGGTCCGGGCGCGCCGGACCTGATCACGGTCCGGGGCCTGAACCTGATCAAGGCCTGCCAAGTGTGCCTCTACGCGGGTTCTCTGGTGCCGGCGGAAGTGGTCGCGGCCGCCCCGGCGGGGGCGGAGGTGATCGACACCGCACCGCTGCACCTGGATCAGATCATCGACAAGATGAAGGAAGCCGACGACGCGGGCCACGATGTGGCGCGGGTGCATTCCGGCGATCCGTCCCTCTATGGGGCCATCGCCGAACAAATGCGCCGGCTGGATGCGCTGGGCGTCGACTATGACATTACCCCCGGCGTGCCCGCCTTTGCCGCGGCCGCCGCGACCCTGGGCAAGGAACTGACGCTCCCTGAAATTTCCCAGACCGTGATTGTCACCCGTACCGACGGCAAGGCGTCGCCCATGCCGCACGGCGAGGACCTGGCCACCCTGGGCGCGAGCCGGGCGACCCTGGCCATTCACCTATCGGTGCGCAATCTGGCCAAAGTCGTGCGGGAGCTGACACCGTTCTATGGCGACGACTGCCCGGTGATTGTGGTCTATCGGGCGAGCTGGCCGGACGAACAAGTGATCACCGGCACGCTGGCGGACATTCGGTCCAAAGTGCGGGAGGAGAAAATCACCCGCACCGCGCTCATTTTGGTGGGCGAGGTCTTCCGCTCCGAAGATTTTTCCGAAAGCCGGCTCTATGCGGAAAGCCACCGGCATATCCTGCGGCCGCGCTAGTTTAACTCCCTGATCCAGGTGAGCGCATCCGATTGCCGGCCGATGACTTCGCCGGCGGGCAAGGCCGGCCGGTCAACCATGATCACCCGGACGCCAAGTTCTCGCGCCGCGATAAGCTTGGCCGACGCCCCATCGCCGCCGCTGTTCTTGGAGACCAAGACGCCAACATCGTGCTTGGCCATCAGCTCCCGCTCCCCATCGACGGTATACGGGCCCCGGTCCACGATCACTTGCGCATTGGTCAGCGACCCGCCGTCCTTGGGCGGATGGATATAGCGGACCAGGAAAGGCACACCGACCGCTTGCTCAAAGGCCGCCAGTTCCTTCACCCCGATGGTGAGAAACACTCGTTTTTCCTCCCCGGCCAGCGCCGCCACTGCCGACGTGATACCCGCCACGCTTTCCCATTTCTCGCCGATTTGCGGCGTCCAGGGCGGGCGGACAAACTTGAGGCGCGGCAGGTTCGCTGCTGCACAGGCTTCCGCCGCGTTTTGGGCGATCTGTGCCGTATAAGGATGCGTGGCGTCGATGACCGCGTCGAACTTCTCGGCTTTCAGATAGTCTTGCAGGCCCGCCGCCCCGCCAAATCCCCCTTGCCGCACACCGCAGTTGGGCAGGTTGGGGTTATGTGTGACACCGGCCAGGGAATAGATCACCTGAACACCGGGCAGTCCGGCAGCCCCCTCCGCCAAATCAACCGCGTCCTTGGTGCCGCCCAGGATCAACAGTTTCATGAGCCGTCTCCAAAACCTGCGTGACCGACTTGTTTGCCCTGGCGGTCGTAGATCAGGATTTCCACGTCGCCGGCGCCCCGAAGTTGATCGAGCGACACATCCCGCGCTTTCGCCGCAACGGCATCGCCGAGGCTGATCCCCGCCGCCTGCGTCAGTTTCAGAATCTGCCCGGCGCTGTCCGCCGCTTCGATTTCTGCACGAAGACTGGGGTCTGTATCCGCCGCCAATCCGGCCAAAAACGCCGGGTCTACTTGCGAGCGCTTCGAATGGAGGTCCATGTGACCGGCGGCTAACTTGGACAGCTTGCCGAACCCGCCGGCGATGGTCAGGCGCGCCACCGGATGATCCCTTACATGTTTAAGAAGGCCGCCGACGAAGTCGCCCATATCCACCACCGCCTCCGGCGAGAACCCATACTTTTCCGAAACAGCCTCTTCCGACACCGAGCCGGTCGCCGCCGCGAGATGTTCGAGTCCCGCCGCACGCGCCACATCAACCGCCTGATGGATCGACGTGATCCACGCGGAACAGGAATAGGGCACGACGATTCCCGTGGTCCCCAAGATCGATAATCCGCCGACAATGCCTAGGCGCGGGTTCCAGGTTTTCTGCGCCAAAGCCTCCCCGTTATCGACGGAGATGGTGACAACCAGATCAGGTGCGCCCTCTCCGTTCAGGTCCGCGAGATTGTCGGCGATGATCTGCCGGGGGCCGGGATTGATCGCCGGCTCCCCCACCGGCAGCGGCAGGCCCGGCTTGGTCACCGTGCCGACGCCGTCCCCCGCCGCGAAGCTCAGCCCGCTGCCGGCCGGACCGGGCTCCACCCGGGTGCGGATGATCGCGCCGTGGGTAACATCCGGATCGTCGCCGGCGTCTTTCTCAATCGCCGCTTCCGCCGCCCCCTCAGAAAACCGGAACTCGGCCAGATCAAATGTCGGCGTCTCCCCCTTTGGCAGTCGGATAGAGACGGTCTTGTCGAACGCGCCCGACAACAGCGCGCCATATGCCGCCTTGGCTGCCGCGGCGGCGCAAGCACCCGTGGTCCAGCCCCGGCGGAGTTCCCGAATATCGTCGTCGGGCGGTATGTCGTCTTGATCCAACTTTGCAGCCTCTTGGCTTTTGGGGGTGCCGCCATTCTGATAGATTATGCGCCCATGGAAAACCTTCCGATCACATTTCCCGATTTCGAGCCCGGCACGGTCTGGCTGGTCGGCGCGGGCCCCGGCGATCCGGGCCTCTTGTCGCTGGCGGCTTATCACGGCATGCAGCACGCGGATGTGATCGTCTATGACGCGCTGGTGGGCGAGGATATCCTCAAACTGGCCCCGGCCACTGTCGAGCTGGAATACGCCGGCAAACGCGGCGGTCGACCGTCGCCGAAGCAACAGGATATCTCCGAACGCCTCGTCGTCCTGGCGCAGGAAGGCAAAAAAGTCCTGCGGCTCAAAGGGGGTGACCCGTTCGTTTTCGGCCGTGGGGCGGAGGAATGCTTCCGGCTTGGTGAAGCAGGTATCGCCTTCCGGGTCATCCCCGGCATTACCGCCGGGGTTGGCGGGCTGGCCTATGCCGGCATCCCCATGACCACGCGGGGTGCCAATACGGCGGTCACCTTCATCACCGGCCACAATGCGTCGGGCGGGGTACCGGACGATATCGACTGGCCGGCCTTGGCCAACGCGTCCCCCGCCCTGATTTTCTACATGGGCGCAACCCACCTGGATGATATCGCCAATCAGTTGATGGCGGCAGGCCGCACCGGCGATGAGCCGGTGGCGATCATCAGCCGGGGGACCCTGCCCGATCAGCACGTGGTCGTTTCCACGCTGGCGGACTGTGCCACCGCACTGAGAGACGCGGACCTGCCGACGCCGATCCTTATTGTCGTCGGCCCCATCGTGGCCTTGCGGGACCGGCTCGACTGGTTCGGCCTATGACCGCAGGCATGACAAAAGGCCTGATCACCGCCGCGCCGGCATCCAACAGCGGTAAGACGGTCATCACGCTGGGCCTCATCCGGGCGCTGGCAAAGGCGGGGCGTGCCGTCGGCCCCCTTAAAATCGGTCCCGACTATATCGATACGGATTTTCACCGGCTGGCGAGCGGGCGGGATTGTTTGAATCTGGACATGTGGGCCATGCGGGACGAGACGATCAACGGTCAGGTCGCTGCAGCTTCGTCAGACGCGGACCTGCTCATTGCCGAAGGGGTGATGGGGCTTTTTGATGGTGCGCTGGACGGCACCGGCAGAACGGCGGACGCCGCCGGCAAACTGGGCTGGCCGGTTGTCCTGATTGCCGACGTGAAGGGCCAAAGCGCCTCTGCCGCCGCGTTGGTCGAGGGGTTCGCCCGGCATCGGAAAGATGTGCAACTGGCCGGCGTCATCTTTAACCGGGTCGGCAGTTCCCGACACGAAGGCATTCTGGCCCGCGCCATGGAAGGAATGGACGTGCCGGTCCTGGGATACGTGCCCAATGACTCTCGCCTGGACCTCCCCAGCCGGCACTTAGGATTAGTTCAGGCGCGGGAGCATGGGGACCTGGACGCCTGGCTTGATGAGGCGGCCAACATCATTGGCGGCGCAGTGGACCTACAGCAACTCGCCGCCCTCGCCACGGCAACCGAGACTGCGGCGGCCGCCGACTCCCCGGCGATCCCGCCCCTCGGTCAAAAAATTGCCGTCGCAAGGGATAACGCCTTTGCCTTTGTCTACCCACACATCCTGGACGGCTGGCGACGCGCCGGTTCGGAAGTGTCGTTCTTCTCACCGCTGGCCGACGAAACCCCCGCAGCCGAGTGCGACGCGATCTATCTGCCCGGCGGCTATCCAGAACTGCACGCCGGCAAGCTGGCCGGAAACCGGAATTTCCTGACAGGACTTCGCGCCGCCGCCTCGGATCACAAAACCATCTTCGGAGAATGCGGCGGCTATATGGTGTTGGGCGAAAGCCTGACCGACGCCGACGGCAACCCCCACGCCATGGCCGGATTGCTGCCGATGACCTCCGACTTTTCCAAGCGTAAGCTCCACCTGGGCTACCGGCGGATCAATGTTCTCAATGATGGAGTTTTGGGGACCGCAGGCACAAAACTACGCGGGCACGAGTTCCATTACGCCGGCTACACGGAAACGCCAAACAGTGATGCCCGACCCCTCTTCACGGTGTGTGACGCCCTGGGCGAAAATGAGCACCCGACCGGGCTCCAAGCGGGCAGCGTTGCCGGCTCCTTCATTCACCTGATTGATCGGCATTAATCGGAAAAATCAGCGAGCGCGGACTTGAGCCGTGCCAGATTTTCCTCGCTCCCCGGCAGGCCGATGCGCAGGAGCTGCGGCGTGTCGGCAAAGGGCCGGACCAGAA